>NZ_PPCE01000001.1 GCF_002913715.1 Campylobacter concisus
AATTTATTATCTATTAAATCGCTTATTTTTAGTACTAATTTGAACAAAAATTTAAATTTGAATTATTTCTTAAGAAAATTATTTAAATTAGATAATTATATTAAGCAATGAGAAATCTTTAGTATTTAAGTAAAAAGCTAAATTTTATACATTTGATATATTTTTAGCTTAAAGCCATTGGTAATTTAAATTTGTTTAAATAGGCTATAATCCGCCAAAAAGGAGAGATAATGCTAACGCATTTAGATGAGAAAGATCGTCCAAAAATGGTCGATGTGAGCCCAAAAGATCCAACAAAAAGAGTAGCAACTGCTAGTGGGATCATCAAGATGAGCAAAGAGGCCTTTAAAGCGATAAAAGAAAATACTGGCAAAAAAGGTCCAGTCATCCAAACAGCTGTCGTTGCTGCGATAATGGGTGCAAAAAAGACAAGTGAACTAATCCCGATGTGCCATCCACTAGCTATTTTAGGTGTGGATTGTGATGTCGAAGAGCTACCTGAAATTTGCGCTTTTAAGCTTTATGTGAGTGTAAAAATAGAGGGTAAAACAGGCGTTGAGATGGAAGCATTAACTGGCGTTAGCGTGGGGCTTTTAACGATTTATGATATGGTAAAAGCTATAGATAAAAGCATGGAAATAAGTAATATCGTATTAGAGAGTAAGACAGGAGGAAAAAGTGGCGAGTATATGCGATCTAAATAACAAAAAAGCAAAAATTGATTACCCAACGCATTGGGAATACAAAATAATATTTGATGCAGATGTCAATGTAGAAGAAAAGGTAAAAGAGATAGTAAAAGATAGAGAATTTAAGCTAGTTTTTTCAAAATTTAGCAAAGATAAAAAGTACGCAAGCTATGACTTAGCCGTACTAATTTTGAGCGAAGAAGAGAGGCTAGAGATATTTTCAGCACTAAAACACGAAGCAAAATACGTTTTATAAGGTAAAAGATATGAATAATTTAGAACAAAATTTACATGATTATAAAAGTAGCGATGGCTTATTAATAAGCATAAAAGCTCTTTGCAATAACTTCTTTCAGGATGCTGCAAACAAAGATATAAATGCTTTGCCAGAAATTTTAAAGGCTAAAATGAATGAGCTTTATGACAAAATGAACAAAGAAGATCTCATAAACGCAAAAAATCTAAAAAATGCCATGGAGGGAATAAATCAAGCCATTGTCGGTACTGAAGAAAAGACACTTTACGAGCTACTTGATAAAAAAGATGAGCTAAATCGTGCAATAGAAGCAAAACGTGAAGAGATAAAAAATAGGCTCAAAATTTCATTTGAAGCAGCTGAAGAGGTCGTAAAAGATAGAAATTTTAGTGAAAAAGAGGAAATTTTAGAGCTTTTAAATAATGCGATCATTAGAGAAACAAGGCTTCTTGGAATTTTAAAAGAAAGTGCTCAAATCGCATTTTTAACAACTCTTGAAGGCGCAAAAGATGTCGAAGAAACAGCTGGTGCGATAGCTAAAAATATGACCTATGTTGCGATAATTGGAGGAGAGTTTAGCAAAGAGCGGATACTTGAGATTTCAAAAAACATCATCATAGCAGCGGCAAATTTAGCAGATGAGGGTCATATCTTTGCAAAAGAGTTGATAAGTGGGGCGATAAGTGGCACAAGAGATGGTATTTTAAGGGCTATAGAAAAACTTAAAGATGAGGCGAAATTTGCTCCAGATGAGCTTAGGCTAAACTCACAACTACTAAATTTAAAAAATATTGATGAAGAATTTATAGCCTTGCTTAGGGAACTTGAAAAAGAATTTGAAGGTGTGGCAAGGAATGAGATCGAAAATGTGATAAATAGCGAGCTAGATACAAACCTAGCAAAATTTAAACGCATTAGCGATCAAGCAAGAGAGCAGATCATTTCAAGAATAGAAGAGTTAAAGTCAAACGGCATGGCAAAGCTTATGAGTGAGGCAAATAATAAATTTGAAGCCTTAAAGCAAGAGCTAAATGACAAGAGTAAAAAGCTAAAGCTAAATTTTGATACAAATGACAAAATCGAAGAGATCAAACAAGAGATCGCTAATCTTGAGAAAAAAGCCAATGAAAAATTTGAAGACATTAAGCAAATAGACATCAAATCAGAAGCCAAGAAATTTGGAGATAGGGCTTATCAAGCTGCAAAAGATCTGTTAAATGTTATTAAAAAAGATAAAAAAGAGGATTAAATTATCAAGCTTATCTTGAAATTTTTCCTGAAAGATACTCACGCTAAATATTCTTGCCAAGTGTGAAAAATTTCTCCACACTTGGCTTTTACTTTTTAAAGCTTTAAAATCACAAAAATAGATAA
The DNA here is from genome assembly GCF_002913715.1 of Campylobacter concisus. Taxonomy (NCBI): domain Bacteria; kingdom Pseudomonadati; phylum Campylobacterota; class Epsilonproteobacteria; order Campylobacterales; family Campylobacteraceae; genus Campylobacter; species Campylobacter concisus. The sequence goes on from NZ_PPCE01000001.1 coordinate 2,320, forward strand.
AGTAAAAATGCTCCCAAAATCAAGCGGTAGATGACAAAAGGAAGCATCCTAATCCTTGAGATGATCCCCATAAATAGCCTAACGCAGAGATAAGCACTAACAGCACTTATGATGACTCCAAGGGCGATATCGCTCCAAGGAAGAGCATTTGGATCTTTTATAAGTTTGATACTCTCAAGCCCACCAGCTAGGATAATGACTGGGATCGACATCAAAAATGAGAAATTCGCACTTCCCTTGTGGCTAAAACCTAAAAATAAGGCTGCCGTCATCGTTATACCTGATCTTGAGACGCCAGGGATAAGTGCCACGGCCTGGGCAAGGCCGATAATAAGTGCAAATTTTATAGTCATTTCATATTCACTTTTATTTGTCGAGCGAAGATCAGCAAAGTAAAGTGCTATGCCAAAGACGATCGTAGTAATAGCGATCACAACGCCACTTCTTGCGTATTCTTCGATAATGTTGTTAAACAAAAGCCCAAAGATCCCAACTGGAATGGTAGCAAATCCCACGCACCAGACAAGCAAGCTATCGCCTACCATCTTTCGTTGTGCGATCGAGGCAAAAAAGTCACGAAGTAGCTTAAAAATCGTATCTTTAAAATAAAAAAGTATCGCACTTAGCGTACCAACGTGCACTGCCACGTCAAAAGCAAGCCCTTGATCTGGCCAGCCAAGTAGCTTTGGCACCAAGATAAGATGAGCCGAGCTAGATATCGGCAAAAATTCGCTTATACCTTGCACCAAGGCCAAAACAATAACGTGAGAAATTTCCATAAAATGCCTTTTTTGATTTTAGATTGCAGTTGGGGATTTTACTCCCCAAGATTAAATTTATATAAGTTCGCTAGCAAAATTTGCAAGCTTTTGCGGAGTAAATCCAAAGTGATCAAATAGCTCGTTAGCCTTTCCGCTAGCGCCAAAGCTATTCATGCCATAAACTGCGTCAGCAAATTTATACCACTCATAGCCAGTTGCAGCTTCAACTGCGATGATCGTCGTATTTTTGTCTAAAATTTTAGCCACGTATTCATCTGGCTGCTCGCAAAGTAGGTCAAAACAAGGAGCTGACACGATGTTTGCACCAATGCCTTGTTCGCCAAGAATTTCAGCTGCCTTTACACAGAGTGAGACCTCGCTACCACTTGCTATAAATGTTATCTTCGCATCTTTTGACGAGCTTAAAAGATATGCGCCGTTACTAACCTCGCCAAATTCGCCTTTTGCCAGTGGATCAAGCCCTTGACGGCTAAGCACAAAGGCGCTTGGAGCGTTTAAATTTAGAGCCACTTGCCAGCTAGCTGAGTTTTCGTTGCCATCAGCTGGGCGGAAAGTGTAGAAATTTGGCATCGCTCTAAATGTGCTAAGCTGTTCGATAGGCTGGTGCGTCGGACCATCTTCGCCAACGCCGATGCTATCGTGCGTGAAGACAAAAAAGTGCTTGATACCCATGAGCGCTGCTATCCTCGCACTTGGTTTTAGATAGTCGCTGAAAATAAAAAATGTTGCTGAAAATGGCAAGAAAAGGCCGTATCTTGAGATACCGTTGTTGATAGCTGCCATGGCGTGTTCTCTGATGCCGTAGTGGATATTTTTGCCATTTGGAAAGTCGCCCATACCCTTTAGCTCAGTCTTATTTGAAGGAGCTAAGTCAGCGCTGCCGCCGATAAAGCCAGGTAGTTTTTTAGCTATCTCATTTAAAATGACATGGTTTGTATCTCTTGTGGCTAGCTTTTTGTCGCTAAAGTCTGGAAATTCGATCTTGCTAAAGTCTGGATTAAGAAGTGAGTTTAGTAAATTTTTGCCTTCAATGCTTAACGCCTCAACCTTTTTGTTCCACATCGCCTCTTCTAGATCGCCCTTTTCAACTGCGCCTCTAAATCTTAAAAGCACGTCCTCGTCGATAGCAAATTTCTTCTCAGGGTCAAAGCCAGCTGCATCCTTTGCCTTTTTGATGATCTCTTCGCCAAGTGGTGCACCGTGGCTGTGGTGACTTCCTTCAAGCTCCATTGCACCACGTGCTATACGTGTGTTTGCGATGATAAGATATGGCGACTCTTTCTCGTTTGCTTGCTCAAGTGCAAATTCGATCTGATCGTAGTCGTGTCCATCGATACGCGCGACCTCCCAGCCCTGCGCCTCAAACCTCGCTTTGACATCCTCACTAAAAGCTATCGCCGTGTCACCCTCGATCGTAATGTTATTTGAGTCGTAAATGAGCACAAGATTATCTAGTCTTAAATTTCCAGCTACCGAACATGCCTCGTAGCTTATACCCTCTTCAAGATCGCCATCACCGCAAAGGCAATAAATTTTATGATCGATTATTTTATTATCTGGCTCGTTTAGCACGTTTGCAGCGTATTTTTCTGCCATAGCTAAACCTACTGCGTTTGCTACACCTTGACCAAGCGGGCCAGTAGCAACCTCAACGCCTGGAGTGTGAATCTCTGGGTGTCCTGGTGTGTTTGAGCCAAGTTGGCGGAAATTTTTAAGCTCATCAAGGCTTAGATCGTAGCCGCTTAGATGCAAGAAGCTATAAACCAAACTTGATGCGTGACCACCGCTAAAAACTAGTCTATCTCTGTTTAGCCATTTTGGATTTTTTGGATTGTGTTTTAAAAAGTTGCTTAAAACCACCATAATATCAGCTAAACCCATAGGCGCACCTGGGTGTCCGCTGTTAGCGTTTTGCACCATGTCAGCGCACAAAAATCTTATAGTATCGGCTTGTTTTTTTAGCATATGATCTCCTTTTATTACGTCAGATTATACAAAAAAGTGATTAAAACTTGCCTTGTGTTTTTGTCCAAAATGTCTAAATAATGATATAAATTTTTTAAATTTTTAGTAGTAAAAAGCTAGAATTTTCTAGCTTTTATCTAAGGTGTTTATCTGTAAGCTCTAAGATCATCTTAGCTATGCCAGCGTCTATCTGTTTTAGTGTCTCTTCTATCTCGCAAATAAGCTCATCTTTTTTCTTTTTAGCGCCCTCAAGGCCAAGTAAATTTGTAAATGAGTTTTTAGCTAAGTCGTTATGCACAGGCTTTCCAGCGGCCGCCTCGTCGCTTGTAAGATCGATGATATCATCTTGTATCTGAAAAGCAAGGCCTAGCTTTAGGCCGATATCATAAATTTTCTCACACTCTATTTCGCTTAAATTTGCTATCACAGCACCCATTTTTAGGCTAGCAGCGATCAGCTTTGCGGTTTTGTGGATGTGCAAAAAGACTAGCTCATCAAGGCTTAGCATCTTACCAGATAGGCCAAATTTAGCCTTTGCTCTTTTGATGTCCTCTTTGTTTGTATTTTCAAAAAAACAATCCAGCGCCTGACCCAGCACCATGCCGCTAACGCCAGCATTCTCGCTTAAAATTTCCACGCATTTTATACGTGTTTCAGCACTCAGATCAGCGCGTGAAATTTCATAAAAAGCATGCGTATTTAGCGCATCTCCTGCAAGTATCGCAGTCGTTTCGTCGTATGTCACATGAAGCGTTGGTGTGCCGCGCCTAAGGCTTGCGTTATCCATCGAAGGTAGATCATCATGGATAAGCGAGTATGTATGCATCATTTCAAGCCCTAAAGCCACTCTCATGGCCTTTTGCGTGAGGCTTTTATCTACGTTTTCCACCACACCAAGAAGCAAAAGCGCCCTAAAGTGCTTGCCCCCAGCCTTTAGCATAACGCCAAGTGCCTCCTCGTAGTAAGGGTGAAAGCTAGGCGCCTTTGGCAAATTTGCGTTTAGAAATTTTACAAAGTCCTCAAGTATGCTCATTTTGGCACTCTTGCAAAAAACTGAAAGTCATTTCTAGTAAATAGAAGCGTAAAATTTTTTAATTCACCAAGCTTCTCTAAAAGCTCTTCACGGCTACTCACGCTTTGTTTATCAAAACCCAAAATTTTATCGCCGGTCTTGATGCCAAAAATTTCTGCATTTGACTTTGGCTCGACCTTAGTAACGACTAAATTTTTATCCACCGTGATACCATAATCCACCAAAATCTTATCATCAAGCATTGTTTGTGGCTCTTTTGGCATGATGTTGAAATTTGGTATATCAAGGCTTGAAGGGGCGTCTACATCGAGGCTTTGGTTAAATTTCACATCCCCGCTTACTGGCACTTGAAAGAGCATTTCTTGCTTATCGCGCTTCACGATGATGTCAAGCTTTGCGCCCTTTGGAGCAAAAAGTACCATCTCATTTAGCTCTCTTAAGCTCTTTGGCTTGATGCCATTTACACTCACAAGCTCATCATCGACCATCATCATCTTGCCACGACCCAAAGAATCAACAAGACCCACAAAAAATTTATCCTCTTTTTGCAAGAATTTCACGCCGATATCGCCGTAGTAGACGTCATCATAAGATACAAAGTGCTTTAAATAGCGATTTGGTATAAATTTATCAGCTCCAACAGCTATGCCTATCATCTTGCAGCAAGGGGTATTTATCTCGCCAGTCGCGTTATACTCAAAGCTTAGCGTGTCAAAGTCGCCTAAATTTTGCCCTAAAGACTTGATATGTCCCATGACGGTGTTGTTTGCATCATTTAAGATGCCAACCCAGGTGCTCTTTTTGATGCGCTCCTCGTTGGTCTCATCAGCCATCACGACAGGGCTTAGCTCCTTGCTAGAGCGGACCAAAAAGAGCTGTAAATATGGGTCAAATTTGACATATTCGCCAAGTGGAGCTCCCTCACTTTTTGGCACTGCGATCAAATTTTTCGTAATAGCCACGCCAAAGTGTTTATTTACTGAGACGATTGAGTTTTTGTTCTTTTCAAAGCAGGCATTAAAGTCTTCTTGTGTAGGTCTAGGATCGGCGTTTAGACAAAGTGCTGATAGCAAAAAAGCAAGGGCAAATTTATATTTTAGTCTCATTTTATCCCCATCGAAGCAAGGCCGCCAAGCATCCTTGAAGCGGTGTTTTTCTTATCAGCCTCAACTGATTTTAGCACGTCATTTACGGCGCTTATTAGCAAAATTTGCATGCTCTCTTTATCTTCAAGCAAGCTATCATCTATGCTGATATCAAGTATCTCGCCACTGCCGTTTGCTCTCACGCTTACAAGTCCGCCACCACTTTTTGCTCCAAATTCTTTATTTTTACTCTCTTCTTCCATCTGCTTGGCCTGCTTTTGCACATCCTCGAGCATCTGCCCCATCTTTGAAAAGTCAAATCCCTCAAACATCGCCTACTCCTTTATGATCTCGTTTTTATTATTTACGTGCACGATGGTTGGCTTAAATTTCTTAGCCTTTTTAAATTTCATGCTAGCGTAAGCCACGATGATGACCACATCGCCCACGCAGACCTTTCTCGCAGCTGCGCCATTTAGGCAAATTTCGCCTTTTTTACCTTTTATCACGTAGGTGGCAAATCTCTCGCCGTTGTTTACGTCTAAAATTTCAACCTTTTGATTTTCTATCAAATTTGCAGCTTTTATAAGCTCCTCACCGATGCTGATCGAGCCAACATAGTTTAAATTTGCGTCTGTTACGACAGCTCTGTGGATCTTGCTAGCTAAAATTTCTATATTCATTTTTACCTCTTTAAAAGCTCTTTTACTACTTCTTTGTCGCTAAATGGGTGCTTGACGCCCTTTATCTCCTGATATGGCTCGTCGCCTTTGCCAAGTATGACAAGCGCCCAGCCGGGTTCTAGCTTGCTAATGGCTAACGCTATCGCCTCTTTGCGGTTGGCGTTTCGTATCAAATTTTCATTTTGGCTCATGCCAGCGCAAATTTCATCGATTATGCTCTCTGGCTCCTCGCTTCTTGGATTGTCACTTGTGACGATGCAAATTCTTGCGTATTTTTGGGCAATCGCTCCCATTTTTGGACGTTTTGTCCTATCCCTGTCACCGCCTGCGCCAAAGACCGCTATCAAATTTAGATGTCTAAGCGAGTTTAGCACCTTTTCGATACCATCTGGCGTATGAGCAAAATCCACGATGACTAGCGGATCGGTGCTAACCACTTCCATTCTGCCACTAACCCCTTTAAATTTGCTTATCGCCTTTGAAAGCGCGGTCGCGTCTGGACGCTCTAGCAAGCAAACAGCGCCAAGGGCTGCAATTAGGTTGTAAAGATTAAACTCGCCTTGCAAGCTTGAGTCTATCTCCACATCGCCATTTGGCGTCTTGATAACCGCGTCTATGCCGTCCTTTAGCCCATAAACTACCGGCGCAAAGCTGGCTGGCTTTTTGAGCGAATACGTATAAGCGTTTTTTGGGTTAAATTTAATGCCATTATCATCAGCATTTATAAGCTTCATGCCATCATCATCAAAAAAGCTCGACTTTACCCTGGCGTACTCCTCCATGCTCTTGTGGTAGTCGAGGTGGTCTTGAGTCAAATTTGTAAAAATTTTTAGAGCAAATTTCAAGCTCTCTATACGTTTTTGAGCGATCGCATGCGAGCTAACCTCCATCACAAAGTACTCGCAACCTTGCTCGCTGGCTGCTTTGAGGTATGAAAGCGTCCTTAAAATGGCACTTGTCGTAAGCGCCTTGTCATCTATCTGCTCACCCTCTATAAATGCCCCTCTCGTGCCACTTAGCCCGCATTTTTTACCTAAATTTCGCAAAGTCTCATAGATAGCAGCAGCTGTTGTGGTCTTGCCATTTGTGCCAGTGATGCCGACTATCTTTAAGTTTTCATCGATTTTTAAAAGCTTCTTGCACTCTTCAAGGCTGATTATTTTAGCGCCATTTTTTACCGCTGCCTCCGCAAATTTTGCATTTGCAGCAGTTTGCACGAAAAATGAGCCATTTTCACACTCATTTGAGTCATCTGTTATGAAGCTATTTTCTACTGATATTTTCATCGTTTTGTCTTTTTTGTATCTCTTTAAAAAGCTGATCTATGCGCTCATCGCCACCAAACATCACCGCCGCACTCTCAAGATAGTTTATACTCATTTCGATGAAGTCATTTTTTATCAAATTTCCCAAAAATTCTAAAAAATCATCTTTGTTTGAGATCATAACCTTGGTTGAGAACATGATATTTTCAAAGACCTTTTTGAAGCTCCCATCCTTATAAACAGCCTTTTTAAAGTCCTCGTAGCTGATCGCGTCTTGCTCTTCAAAATACTCATCACTAGCCAATCTTGATTCTAAAATTTTTAAAATTTCATCCATTCCTTCATCATCTTCGCCAGCTCTTAGTTTATCCATAAAATAGTCAAATAAAAGTTTTGCTTCCTCTGCATTTTTCTCGCCAAGGGAGCAAATTTGTATCAAAAATAGTAAATTTTTATCCTGTGTCTTTTCGTAAGCTAGAGAGAAGTAAAAGATTGCTTCTTTAAATTTAGAACGTTTGAAGTGTTTAATGCCTATTTTTTTATAATCTATCAATGTCAAATTCCTCGCCAATCGGGATATTTACGACCTCAAGCTCTGGGTGAATATCCATACGAAGTTGTCTTTCTAGCCCATATTTTAGTGTAGTTGTACTAGCTGCACATCCATGGCAATGCCCGGTAAGTCTTACATAAATTTTGCCATTTTTTATGCCAAGTAGCTCCATACCACCGCCATCATTTTCAAGCATCGGTAATACCTTTTGCAAACTCGCACTGACTGGTTTTAAAAGTTCTTCATCGCTAAATGGGATCATATCTTTTCCTATTAAATTTTTGGGCTATTATAGCAAAATAAAAATGCAAAAAATAATGGCTATATTTTTGCTTAGCGCTAATTTTGCTTTATAATTTAAACCTTTTTGATACGCCTAGTCAGTTTTGATTATTAAATGCGTGAGCTAAAATTTAGTAAATTTTTGATTATTAGTTTTAGGATAAAAGGGCAAATTTTGCCCTTTTTGTTTAATCTATTAGAAGCGATTTTATATCTACTTTTTGCTCGATCATCTTACTCTCGAGCATAAATTCTTGCGTAGCCTCAAGTGCTTTTATATCTTCAGCCGTGATCTTTGGACTAAAGTCATACTGCGGATACATACTCTTTACCGCCTCTATGCTAAGCCCGGTCTCTTCAGCTGTAAATTTTAATGCCTCTTCCTCATTTGCTTTCATAAAAGCCAAAATTTTATCTTGAGCCTTTTTAAATTTTTCAACTAGGTCTTTATGCTTTTTGTAAAATTCTCCGCTTGTGGCAGTGACGATGACTGGAGTGATGACGCCCTTGCCTGTTGTTACGACACTAAGTCCTGATTTTTTAGCATTATAAGCAGCTGGTCCAGCAAGAAGTGCTGCATCGACGCTACCATTTTCAAGTGCAGCTTGTGCAGCTGGGATGCCCATAGAAACGAACTCTACGTCATTTATGCTTAGACCGCCAAGAGCAAGATACCTAACCAAAAGCTCATTTAATATCGTACCTTTTGGCCCTGCTATTTTTTTACCTTTTAAGTCTTTAGCGGTTTTTATGCCTTTATTTTTAGCAAATATCGCAAAAGCTTCAGGTGCTCTTGAATAGGCACTTATGATCTTTATGTCAGCTTTGTTTGCCGCGGCAAGTATGACTGAAGTTCCGCCCACGCAGTTTAGAAACTGGAGCGAATTTGAAGCTAGAGCTTGAGTCTGCTTTGCACCTGATGTTATCTCAGAGTACTCAACTGGTATGCCAAAAGATTTAACATAAAAGCCCTTAAATTTATCGACGATTGAGGGGACGTTTAGCGGCGATTTGACGTAGGTCATGCCGATCTTATCTAGCTCACTTGCGTTTGCGACTAGACAAAGCAAAGAGGCTGCACACAAAATCTTAAAAAACTTTCTCATATTTGCTCCTTTAAAAATTTTCCAAATTATATAACTTTTTGCTTCGTTTTGGTTTTAATTATCATTTTATAAAATGCTAAATTTCACTCAAAATTTTACGCTTTAAATTTATTAGTTCATCGCAAAGCAAATCTCTTGGCTTAGCTAGATTTGATAGATCATAGCTTGATTTCATCCCACCTTTTTCAAGCAAAATTATCTCATCTGCTAAATATAGGGCTTCATCGACATTATGAGTGACAAAAATGATGGTTTTACCAGCTTGAAGCTTTAAAATTTCAGCCTGCATGCTGGCTCTCGTAAAAGCATCAAGTGCCGCAAATGGCTCATCCATAAGGATCAAATTTGCTTCATATGCTAGCACTCTTGCAAGAGAAACGCGTGAGCTCATGCCGCCAGATAGCTGCGAAACAGCGGCGAATTTAAAGTCATTAAGTCCTATCATTGATATGAGTCTATCTATCTTTACCTCGTCTATCTCATGCTTTTTAAGCGCAAATACGATGTTTTCATAGACGTTTAAAAAAGGCATAAGCCTAGGCTCTTGAAAAACAAAGCCAATTTTTGCTTGCTCTTTAAATTTTATCTCGCCAAGGCTTACGCTTTCAAGACCGGCGATGAGGCGTAAAAGCGTAGTTTTACCGCATCCGCTTCTGCCGAGTATGACGGTGATCTTATCTTTTTTATGCTTAAATTTAGTTCTCTCAAAACGTCGATCCGCTTCTCGCCGATATAAAAATGCTTGGATAAATTTGAAATTTCTATCATTTATCGCCTCGCAAAAGGCTAAATTTAGATATCAAAAACAAAAATATCCTATCTATGAGCACACCGCAAATTCCTATCGTAAAAATGCCTACAAATATCCTATCTGCACGCGAAAGCTCCTCAGCATCAAGTATGAGATAGCCTAATCCGCTAGAAGCTGCGATCATCTCCGCTCCCACAATCGCTCGCATCGCGTAGCCAAAACCTATACGCATACCGACAAAGATATCCTTTATGGCATTTTTTAGGATGATTTTGTAAAAAATTTCAAATTTACTAAAACAAAAAATTTTACCAACCTCAACGAGCTTCACATCGCAGCTAGTTAGCCCTTTTGAAATACTTAAAAACATTGGGAAAAACGATGCTAGTATGATAATAATAATTTTTGGAGTTTCGTTTATACCAAACCAAAGTACCAAAATAGCAATAAGGCTAAGTGGCGGAACATTTCTAAAAAACTCTAGTATCCACTCATAATAAATACTAGCTTTTGGAAATAGCGCCGCCACTCCGCCAAAAACAAATGCTAAAACAAAAGCAAAAGTATAGCCAACAAATATACGCTTAAAACTAATCATCACATGCGTTATTAGCTCGCCGCTTAAGCTCATATCAAACATCGTTTTAAGTGTCGTAATAGGACTTGGCAAGATATAGGGCGTGAAAATTTCTAGCTCGCAAACGACCTGCCAGAGAGCAAAGATCACTAGGATCAAAATGCTCTTTTTAAAAATTTCTATCACAGCCCATCTCCATTGTGACAGCCGTTTTCGCAGTATAAAAGCTCGATGATCTGATAGTTTTTAAGCTCGCTAAATTTATATGAAAATGCGTTTTGTATCTTTTCTTTACTGCATAAGCTTAGTGTTTTTATACCTAAATTTTCAAAAAATCCAGGTGGGATCGGGCTTGATTCTATTTTACTTATTTGTAAATTTATATCGTTTAGCTCTTTAAAATTTTTCCATGTTAAAAATGTAGTTCGCTCTAATTTTAAAGAATTTCCAAGCTCAGCCAAGTCCTCACAAGGTGTTGTTATATAAAGCCACTCATTTTCTTTTAGATTTGAGCTAAGCTCGATGGCGCTTTCTATTAAAATGGGATTTAAGTTTGAAATATTGTTTGAAAATTCTTTGAAATTTGATCTTATAAAATTTACAGCTCTTGGACAGCGACTGTCTAAAACCATGCCTTTAGAGCATAAATTTTTATATGAATTTTTAACATCACAAACATGATCTCTTTCGCACTCTACTATGTTAAAGCCCTTATTTTGCAAGAGCTCTTTTAACGCAGAGAAGTCATACATATTTTTTACAACGGGATTTAGCCAAAGTAACTTTCTCAAGAGTTCTCCATAATTTTAATAATAGAAATCAAGATTCTATCATTTAAAAATTTAAACCAAGTAAAAAGAGCCTCTTATGACTAAAATCATAAAGATAAGCGGTGCAAAAAACTAAATTTAGCCTATACTTTTATATCTAATTTCTGTTTTTGCTCCACTTTTTCCATTAGCTTTAGTATATCAACTCCGATTTTCTCAAGTTGCATTAGCTCCTTAAGATAGGCAAATTTCTCATCTTTGTTGATGTCGTAAGTGGCTAGTTTCTCGCTTCGTCCGATCACTGAGGCATAGACTTTGTTGCCATCAAGTTTGTCCGTATTTTGTACATTATAAAGCGAGAGAACGCCCTCTACCACCTCTTTAAAATCCGCCCCGCTCTTCATGCCAGCTTTCATAAGCGTAAGAAATCTCTGTCTGCTCTCTTCGTCAGTAAAATTTATATTTTGTAGCGTCTGATACTCGATTGGTGGCTTATTAGTGCTCGTTAGCATGGAGATAGCCTTTTTGCCTATCGTAATGCTCTCCACACCGACTCTTTCTCCAAGATACTGCCTAAGCGCATAATCAATCCACTTATCTTTAAACTCATCTATACTTAGGTCCTTATCAAGTATCTCAAACCCTTCCACATGGCTCTTGTGACCAAGCCCAAGAAGTGTGTTGCCATCAAGTTTTGATGTGTATTCTTTTGCAAAGAGATCAACATCTGTTGGATAATATCCTATGATCTCTTCGTGAGCTCTGCCAAAACCAAGTGCTTTGGTCTGGTTGATAAAATTTTTGAGATCATTTATCTCATCTTGGCTGACTTGTTTGTCGTAACCCATGAGCTTACCCCAGATGCTTATCTTGCCATTAGCAGCCATGCCTGAGAGTGAGAAATTGCTAACAAATGTTAGATTTTCGCTATTTTTTTGAAATTTTATCGTATTTGTTTCATTTAAATTTATTGGCTCACCTCTAGTATCGGTATGACTTTTTTGCTCATCAACCAAACTGCTAGATAAATCATTTAAAGAATTTTTGTCTATATTGGATTTAGTATTTTTAGTATCAAGCTCTTGCGCTCTACTACTTTGTGAGCCAACATAAAAATTTGTCCCAACTCCATTTACACTACCTATCATCTCAAATCCTTTGAAATTTATAAGATATTTGAAACAAATATCGTCTTAATAAAATAAAATTTTAGCATAGAGTTCAAAGGTAAAAATTTAAATATATGATTTTAGATTAGAAAATTTGCAACTTTTAACTATAAAAAATTTTATGATTTTTGGTTAATAATTTTGATAGATAATTAAAGAAATTTACAGCTTGAGAAAGCTTTTGAAAGAAGAATTTTATTTTAAAAGTGGTGTAATTTTATATTCAATAAATTAAAAAAAGAGAGCCGAAGCTCTCTAATAATTATTCAGCTACTAGCTCTATATAAGCCATCTCTGCTGCGTCGCCTCTGCGAACACGAGTCTTGATGATTCTTGTATAGCCACCATTGCGCTCTTTAAATTTTGGAGCTACTTCAGTAACTAATTTATTTGTTGTTTCTTTATCTTGTAAAGAAGCAAATACTGCTCTGTGAGCGTTAGAGTCACCTTTTCTGGCTCTTGTAATTAGCTTCTCAACATAGCTTCTAAGCTCTTTTGCTTTTGGTAAAGTCGTCTCTATCTTTTCGCTTTTGATGATAGCTATCGCCAAATTTTTAAGCAATGCAGATCTATGAGATGACGTTCTACCAAGTTTGCGATATCCGTGTTTATGTCTCATCTATTGTCCTTTTATTCTTTTACACTCATTTGTGCTTTAAGCTCGGTTATTTTCTTTCTTAGTTGCTCTTTGCCATCTTTTAACACATCGGCACCAACTGGATAGCCTATCTCTTCCATAACCGCTTTAATCTCTTCAAGAGATTTTTTACCTAAATTTTTAAGCTCTTTAAGCTCATTTTCGTCCATTAATGCAAGCTCGCCAATAAATCTAATATCAGCTTTGTCAAGGCAGTTGAAACTTCTAGCGCTTAAATTTAGATCTTCTACGCTAGAAAGTAACTTTGAAAACTCACCACCTGCACTTGAGCTAGCAACTGGAGTACTAACATCAATATCCAAAATTCCTTTAAATACTGACATTTGCTGATACATAGCTTCTAAACAATTTTTAAAAGCCTCTATCGGACTAACTTGACCATCAGTTGTTATAGTAAATACAATCTTTTCATAGTCTGGATCATCCTCAACCAAGACATTTTGTATATCGTAAACTGCTTTTTTAACAGGTGTAAAAAAAGCATCAAGTGCGATATAGTCGTCTTCGATCTCTTCTCTAATCTCTTCACTAGGCACATATCCGATACCTTTTTGAATGATAACTGAAAAATTTAACTCAGCATCTTCGTTTATTGTAGCAAGATATGCGTCTGGGTTAACGATCTCGACTAGATCATTATTTAGATCAGCCCCAGTTATCTCTTTTGGTCCTTTAAAGCTATATTCTATAACTTCGCGCTCGCTGGTGCTTTTTAATTTAAATCTGATTTTTTTCAAATTTATAATAAAAAAAGCTACGTCTTCTAACATACCACGCATACTGTCAAATTCGTGGCTAACGCCTTTTATCTTTACACCAATAGGAGCAAAACCTACCGTGCTTGTGTAAAGAAGACGACGCAATGGGTGAGCCAAGGTAACAGCATAGCCCGCCTCAAAAGGATATGCTGTAATGTTAGCAACATTTTCACTAACACTTTTAACTTCAATTTCAGTTGGCATATAAGCTGATGTAGTAATCTTTCTCATCTTTATACCCTCTTTTATTTTGAATAAAGCTCTACTATAAATCTTTCCTCAACAGGAATGATAACCTCTTCTCTTTCTGGATTTCTAGTGAAAATTCCAAATTTTTTCTCTTTTTCAACATCTACCCAAGCAACAATACCAGTTTGCGCTGTAAGATCTATTGCGCGAACAATTTGTGGATTGTTCTTAGATTTTTCAACAATCTCTACTTTTGCACCTGGCTCAACTCTGTAAGATGGTATATCTACTCTTTTGCCATTTACTAAAATATGTCCATGGGTTACTAGCTGACGGGCAAAACGACGAGTTGTTGCAAAGCCCATTCTATAAACAACATTATCTAATCTTTGCTCTAATAGTTGAACCAAAAGAGCACCGGTATTACCTTCGCGGCGTGCTGCTTCTTGAAATAATCTTCTAAATTGTTTCTCAGAAACACCATACATAAATTTAGCTTTTTGTTTCTCACGAAGTTGTAAGCCATATTCGCTTATTTTTGCTCTTCTTTGTCCATGTTGTCCTGGCGCATAAGGTCTTTTTTCAAAAGCACTTTTACCAGCAAGTCTTCTTTCGCCTTTTAACGCAAGAGACACACCAAGACGTCTTTCTAATTTTTCAACAGGTCCTGTATATCTAGCCATAATAATTTCTCCTATTTTTCTCTAATTATACGCGGCGGCGTTTTGGCGGTCTACAACCATTGTGTGGTAAAGGTGTAATGTCTTTAAAGAAAGATACTTTAATTCCTTCAACAGTTCCTACACTTTTAACAGCCGTTTCACGTCCGCTACCTGGACCTTGAACCTTAATACCAACTTCTTTTATACCATGCTCTTTTGCTTTATTTAGAGCATCTTCAACTGCCTGCTGAGCTGCATAAGGAGTTGATTTTTTACTACCTTTAAAGCCTAAGCCACCTGCACTACTCCATGCAATAGCATTTCCCATTTCATCAGTTACAGTTACCATAGTATTATTAAATGTTGCACTGATATAAACGATACCTTTGGCTATGCTTTTTCTAACTACTTTTTTCTTAACAATTTTTCTTTTCGCCATTTATTATCCTTTAACCCTTGCCTTACTTAGTAGCTGCACCGACAGTTTTACGTCTGCCTTTTCTGGTTCTAGCATTAGTTTTAGTCTTTTGACCACGAACAGGAAGACCTTTTCTGTGGCGAAGACCTCTATAACTTCCAAGATCCATAAGAGCTTTGATATCCATAGCAACTTGTTTTCTCAAGTCACCCTCAACGACGTGATGCTCTTGAATTTCTTTACGGATAGCTGCTGCTTCATCTTCACTAAGCTCATAGACTCTCTTGTCATAAGAAATTCCAGCTGCGTCAAGAATTTGACGAGATTTGTAAAGACCTATACCATATATATAAGTCAAACCATACTCTATTCTCTTTTTGTTTGGTAAATCTACACCTGCAATACGTGCCATGCCTTATCCTTGTCTTTGTTTATGTTTTGGATTTTCGCAGATAACACGAATTATGCCACTACGTTTGACAATTTTACATTTGTCACACATCTTCTTTACAGAAGGACGAACTTTCATTTTAGTCTCCTAAAAATTTATTCCACTTTTTTAGGGGCTGCATCAGGTCTAAAGAAAGAATTTAAACCAACTATTTTCAAAATAAGTGGGGAACTTTGAAAATAATTCTTCATACAGCTTTTCGCAAAGCTTGGATTTTATCCAAAACCAGCTTTAAATTTACTTAGCATATTTGCCACAAAGTCAAATTTACTTATATCTATAAGTGATCCTGCCCTTGTCTAGGCTATATGGCGTAAGTTCTACTTTTACACGGTCGCCAGGCATTATCTTTATATAATGCATTCTCATTTTTCCAGCGATATGACATAAAATTATATGTTTGTTGTCAAGCTCAACTTTAAAAGTTGCATTTGGCAGTGCTTCAACAACATTTCCATCAATCTCAATGACATCGTCTTTTGCCACAAACTCTCCTTTCTTTAAATTTGCTATAAATTTTACGCTTGGCTTAAAATTTCGGCTTTACCATTAACTATCGCCATGCAATGCTCATAATGGCTAGTTCTCAAACCATCTTTTGAGGTTACTTTCCAGTTATCGCTTCCTAAAACTGGCGTGCCATCTTTTTGGCAGATCATTGGCTCTATACAAAAAACCATTCCTTCTTTTATCTTTGGTCCAGCTTTTGGATTATTTCCTTCGATATAGTTTGGAATTTCTGGCTCTTCATGTGGCCTTTTGCCTATGCCATGACCGCAATATCCGCGCAAAGGCACATAACCTCTACCAAGAATAAATTTCTCAAGCTCATAGCAAATTTCTTTAAAATGCATACCAGCTCTTATATAGTCAATCGCAAAATATAGTGCATCTTTTGAGCAAGCGATCAAAGCCTCGTCTTCTTTTGAAATTTTACCAACTCCAAATGTCCTAGCCGAATCACCAAAATAACCATCTAAATTTGAGCCAATATCAACGCTAACGATATCACCCTCTTTTAGTTTGTATTCATTTGGGATTCCGTGGATCACCACTTCATTGACGCTTATGCAAGCTGCATTTGGAAAGCCATAAAGACCTTTAAAAGCAGGTTTTGCCCCAGCAGCCCTTATCATATCTTCACAAATTTTATCTATCTCAAGAAGGGAAATTCCAGGCTTTATAATCGTAGAAATGTGATCAAGAGTTCGAGCGACGATCTTGTTCGCCGCTCTCATTTTCTCTATCTCAACCGGTCTTTTTAGCGTGATAGCCATTTTATAGACCTACTGCACTTAGAGTTTGGTATTTGTTTGTATAAGACTGAGCTTCTATACGCCTCATAGTATCCAGAGCGACAGATACCACGATAAGTACTGACGTGCCACCAAAATAAAATGGTACACCCATAGTTTTTACAAGTACCCATGGTAAGGTTGAGATGATGCCTAGATATAAAGCACCGCCCAAAGTTAGCCTGCCAGCTACTTCATTTAGATAACTAGCTGTACTCTCGCCTGGTCTAACACCTGGGATAAATCCGCCTTGTTTCTTTAAATTTTCACTTATATCTTTTGTGTTAAATACGATCGATGCATAGAAAAACGCAAAGAAGATGATAAATAAAAATGTTAAAACGTTAAACATATAGCCATTTGGACTTAAAAAGTCGTTGATAGCTTGGATGATCGGATTTGTACTAGCTTGTAAAATAGTACTAGGAAACATCAAAATCGCACTAGCAAATATCGGTGGAATAACACCGCTCAAATTTACTTTGATCGGTATATAGTTCATTATACGTTTGTTTTGATTTTCCATTATCACTTTTCTTGAGTAAGAAATAGGGATACGCCTTTCGCCCATCTCGACAAATATAATAGCACCAATAGTAGCTAATATAATCACCAAAATAGCGATAACTGTTAGGAAATTCATCTCAGAAGTATTTACCAAATTTACAGTTCCACCGATCGCACTAGGTATACCAGAGACGATACCAGCAAAGATGATAAGACTTATGCCGTTGCCTATACCACGTTGTGTTATTTGCTCACCTATCCACATAAGTAGCATAGTTCCAGTTAGCATAGATACAGCAGAGATCGCGATAAATAAATTTATATCTATCATGATAGCTTGTTCGCCACCGCGTCCACTTAAACTTTGAAGTCCGATAGAAACACCGATTGATTGCACAAGAGTGATGACGATAGTTGCATAGCGTATAATTTGCATATATTTTTGCATACCGTCACGCTCTTTTTTCATCTGGCCTAATTTTGGAAATGTTGCTGCTAAAAGCTCCATAATGATCGAAGCTGTAATGTAAGGCATGATACCTAAAGAGATAATACTTAAACGCTCAGCAGCCTTACCACTAAACATATTAAATAAGCCCAAGGCATTGCTATTGTTTGAATTAAAAAATTCTTTAATTACGTCGACATTAACACCAGGAACTGGCACATAAGCCAGTATCCTGTATGCGAACAAAAATGCCAACGTGATTAAAATCTTGTTGGTCAGTGTTTTATCCATTATTTTGTTCCGCTAACGCTAACGTTCTCGTCTTTGATCTTAGAAGCAAGAGCTTTTGCACTTGCACCGATTAGTTTTATCTTAGTAACGCTCTTTGAAATTTTATGAACGCTAGCTATTGTTGCTATTGAAATTTCAGCAAGCTCTTTTATAGCTGCAATTTTCTCGACATTAATAACATAAGGTTTTTCAAATTTAGAAGTAAAACCTACTTTTGGAAGACGTCTTTGAAGTGGTTGCTGTCCGCCCTCAAAACCTCTTTTCTCATTGTAGCCTTTTCTTGCTCTTTGACCTTTATTACCTTTGCCAGCAGTTTTGCCATTGCCACTGCCTTGGCCACGACCTATTCTTTTGGTTGCATGAGTTGAACCTGCAGCAGGTGTTAATTTTTCTAATGCCATCTTAACTCCTTTCTCTTAGCTTTTTAGCAAACTAAGTGCTTTTATAGTAGCACGAACGACGTTTGCTGAGTTGTTTGAGCCAAGTGATTTAGTAAGGATATCCTTAATACCTGCAAGCTCGATAATAGGACGTGCACTACCACCAGCGATAACACCAGTACCCTCGCTAGCTGGGCGAAGTAGCATTCTACTTGCGTTATATTTTACCTCTACATCATGAGGGATAGTTGTGCCTTTGATCTTAACGTGGATAATATTTTTAAATGCGTCGTCAATCGCTTTTCTCATCGCATCTGGCACCTCTTTAGCTTTGCCATATCCAAAACCAACTAGGCCATTTCTATTACCAACAACAACTAAAGCTGTAAATCTAAATCTACGACCACCTTTAACAACCTTTGTAACCCGACCGATATCGACGATTACTTCTTCAAATTCTTCTCTATTATATTTTTCCATCGATTTTCCTTTGGGTTATAGCTTGATGCCATTTTCTCTTAAAGCTTCAGCAAATGCTGCGATAACGCCATGATACAAATAACCATTTCTATCAAAAACTGCAACATCTATCTTCTTAGCTTTTAAAGCCTTAGCAAATTCTTTAGCTAAAGTGACCGCACCTTCTTTATTTGCTTTTATGCCTATCTTTCTGCCATCAACCGCAGCTAGTGTAGTAGCTGTAACGTCATCAATCGCTTGAACATAAAGAGTTCTGTTTGATTTGAAAATAGAAACTCTTGGGCAAGATGCAACACCAGAAATTTTACCTCTGATTCTTCTTTTTCTCTTAATTCTAAGAGCGATTTTTCTTTTTAGTACTTTTGCTGTCATTTACCGCTCCTTACTTCTTAGATGTCTTGCCCGCTTTGCGGATGATACGTTCTTCTAGATATTTAACGCCCTTACCTTTATATGGCTCAGGTGGTCTAAATCCTCTAACTTGAGCAGCCACTTGACCTACTACTTGTTTGTCATCGCCTTTGATAGTAATAACGTTTTTCTCAACACTAGCTTCAACGCCTGCTGGTAGCTCATAGTTGATAAGGTGTGAAAAACCAAGAGAAAGCTCTAAAATTTTACCTTTTGCAGCTGCTTTATAACCAACGCCGTTGATCTCAAGCTGGCGAGTAAATCCCGCAGTGATACCAGTTACGATATTATTAGCAAGTGCTCTATATGTTCCCCAGTAAGCTCTACTTTGGCGATCTTCGCCCTTTGGAGCAAAAACTATATGACCATTTTCTACCTTGACATCAACATGACCTTTTGTGTCAAGCTCTTTTATATGATTGCCCTTTTTAAATTTTAGGACATTATTTTCAACGCTAACGTCTACACCACTTGGGATAGCGATAGGCTGTTTTCCAATACGTGACATTTTTTTCCTTTACTTGTCTAGGGTGTTCCTACATTTACGAATAAACACCACAATGCCGTAAATTTTTATCGTCAAATTTGACGAAACCTTCATTTGAATTTCTAAATTTAGCTTTGGCAAAATCTAAAATTTTACCAAGCTAAAAATTTAACCTTAAAATCATAAGGTTAAATAGCGTTTAATGCAGTTTATTACCAAACTGTACAAAGAACTTCGCCGCCAACTCCAGCTTTACTTGCTTCAATACCGCTCATAACGCCTTTGCTTGTGCTAACGATAACTGTTCCGTAACCATTTTTAAAACGCTTAATGTCGTCTTTGCCTTGATAAACACGGCGACCAGGTTTTGAAACCCTTTTAAGCTCATTTATAACGCTTCTGCCGTACTCATCATACTTTAAAACTACGTTTATAAATTTCTTGTTGCCTTCTTCGATAACGTTGTAGCTCTCTACATAGCCTTTTGCTGCAAGGATAGAAAGAGTAGCCTCAACAACCTTAGAATGAAGCAATTTCGCAGTTTCAAGCTTTCTCATACTTGCATTTCTAATGCGTGTTAATCCATCTGATATTAAATCGTTTAACATTTCTCTTCCTTACCAACTTGCTTTTTTAAGACCAGGTATTAGGCCTTCGTTAGCCATTTTTCTTAGGCAAACACGGCAAATTCCAAAATCTTTATAAACAGAGTGCGGACGACCGCAAATTTGGCATCTAGTATAGCCACGAACCGCAAATTTTGGCTTGCGCGCAGCTTTTGCTATCATTGATTTCTTTGCCATTTTACTTTCCTTTTGCAAACGGCACACCAAATAGCTCTAGCAATTTGAATGCCTCTTTATCATTTTTAGCCGTAGTAGCAATCGTAATATTCATACCATGAGTTCGTAAAATTTTATCATACTCAACCTCTGGAAACATTAGCTGCTCACTAAGACCGAAGTTATAGTTTCCACGTCCGTCAAAACCATTTTTTGGAAGACCGCGGAAGTCTTTAACCCTTGGGAGAGCAACGCTGATTAGCTTATCTAAGAAAGCATACATTTGCTCTTTTCTCAAAGTTACTTTGATACCAACAGGAAAACCTTCGCGAACTTTAAAGCCAGCAACTGATTTTTTAGCATCAGTGATAACTGCTTTTTGTCCGGCGATAAGTGAAATGGTATCAGCCATATTTTGAAGCACTTTCTGATCTTTTGCAGAGTCTCCAGCACCTACACTGATCACAATTTTCTCAAGTGCAGGTATAAGCATTGGATTTTTGATGTCAAATTCTTTTACGAGAGCTGGCTTGATAGTTTCGTTAAATTTATCTTTTAATCTACTCATATCTCTTATCCTTCAACTTTCGCGACATTTGATATGTCAATTGGCATCTCTTTATTTACGTGACCACCATTTGGAGTTTTTTCGCTTGGTTTGATAGCTTTTTTAGCTATTTTGCATCCCTCAACTATAACCTGACCTTTTTTTGCAAGAACTGCTAAAATTTTACCAGTTTTGCCTTTATCGTCGCCAGCGATGATCTTAACAGTATCGCCTTTTTTGACTTTAAATTTTACATTAGCCATTATAAAACCTCCGGAGCTAGCGAAACAATCTTCATAAAGTTAGCATATCTAACTTCACGTCCAACTGGTCCAAAAATACGAGTGCCGACTGGCTCTTTTTTGCTATCAAGTATAACAGCTGCGTTCTCATCAAAGCGGATTAGCGAACCATTATCTCTTTGAACCTCTTTTTTAGTTCTTACAACAACAGCTTTTACAACCTGTCCTTTTTTGATCTTACCATTTGGAAGAGCTTTTTTAACAGAGCAAACTATGATATCGCCAAGTGTAGCGTATCTTCTTTTGCTGCCGCCAAGAACTTTTATACACATTAACTCTTTTGCACCGCTGTTATCAGCAACTGCAAGTCTTGTAAAACTTTGAATCATTACTCAACTCCCTTTGCCAATACAGCTTTTAAGCGAAAATTCTTGCGAGCTGAAAGTGGTCTGCACTCAACCGCAACAACTGTATCGCCTGCTCTTGTCTCATTTTTCTCATCATGAACTAAATATTTTTTAAAGCGTTTTACAAATTTATGGTATCTTGGGTGCATAACGCGTCTTTCTACCAAAATAGTAGCTGTTTTATCTCCAGCTTTTTGTAAAACAACACCTTGAATTTCTCTTTTTAATGCCATTTTACGCCCCTTGTCTTGTTGCACTAATTGCAGTGTTGATCTGAGCTATCTCTTTGCGAACAGCACTAATCTCATTAGGGTTGCTTAACTGCATAGTTTTTAGCTTTTGTCTTAAAGTAAATAAAAGCACCTTTTTCTCTTTTAGCAACGCGTTTAATTCTGCAACGCTCTTATCTTTTAACTCAGTATATTTCATTTTCACTCTCTCGCGTTACAAATTTTGATTTGAAAGGAAGTTTGTGTAAAGCCAAAGTTAGAGCTTCACGAGCTAACTCTTCGCTAACACCAGCCATTTCAAATATTATACGACCAGGTTTGATATTCATAACCCACTCTTCAACTCCAGCCTTACCTTTACCCATACGAGTTTGTAGAGGTTTTTTAGTAAGTGGCTTATCAGGGAAAACCCTAATCCAAATTTTAGCCTGTCTTTTTACGTGACGAGTTAGAGCTTGACGAGCAGCTTCTATTTGGCGTGAATTTATTCTACCAGCCTCAACAGCTTTAAGTGCAAATTCGCCAGTTGCTAAAGATGCTCCACGAGTCGCATAACCACGGTTGCGACCTTTCATTTGCTTACGAAATTTCGTTCTTTTAGGCATCAACATAATTATTTACCTCTTCTTGCTCTACGTGTTTTTTTAGGTGCTTCTTCTTCAGTTTTCTCAGGTTGAACACCCTTTTGAAGAACCTCACCTTTAAAAATCCATACTTTAATACCTATGTTTCCATAAGTCGTATGAGCCTCAGCTACACCGTAATCGATCTTTGCTCTAAGAGTATGAAGCGGAACGCGGCCTTCTAGATACCACTCGGTTCTTGCCATCTCAGCGCCACCTAAACGACCAGCAACTGAAATTTTGATACCTTTAGCACCTGATTTTTGAGCGCCTTGGATAACTTTTTTCATAGCACGTCTAAATGCGACACGCTTTTCAAGTTGCATAGCTACGTTTTCAGCAGCAAGTTGAGCTGAAGCTTGAGCTTTTCTTTCTTCTTTGATATTTACATTTACTTCTTTGCCGATAAGTTTGCTAACTTCGTTCTTTAGGTTTTCAACATCTTGGCCTTTTTTGCCGATGATGATACCAGGACGAGCTGCAACTACGGTTACACGAAGTTTTTTAGCCGTTCTTTCGATTAGAATTTGGCTAATTCCTGCATAGTAAAGTTTTTTCTTTAAAAATGCACGAATTTTGTAATCTTCACCGATATTTTCAGGAAGACTTTGTTTGGTTGGAAACCATCTAGATTCCCAGTTGCGGTTAATTCCTAGTCTAAGACCTATTGGATTTACTTTTTGTCCCATATTATGCTTCCTTCTTTTCAGGTTTAGATACTTCTACCATTACATGAGAAGTAGGTTTGCGAATTTTGCTCGCTGTTCCTCTTGCTCTTGGTCTAAATCTCTTTAATACAGGACCAGCATCAACGCGGCAACTAGTTACTACAACCTCTTCTGGCTCAAATCCGCCATTTGCTACTGCTGAGCTAATAGCGTTTGCTATAAATTTAGCACCACGATTTGGCATAAATTGCAAGCTTGCAAGTGCTAGCTCGGCATTCATGCCTTGAACTTCTCTTGCTATAAGTCTTGCTTTTGTAGGAGAAAGTCTTACGAATTTTATAATTGCTTTACTCATATTATCTTCCCTTACTTGCCGATTTTCTTTTGCACTGAGCCTTTATGACCCTTAAATGTGCGTGTTGGAGCAAATTCGCCAAGTTTATAGCCTATATGATTTTCTGTAACATATACAGGAATAAAGCTCTTGCCATTGTGAACGTTAAATGTTAGTCCAATCATTTCAGGTACAATCGTGCTACGTCTTGACCAAGTTTTGATTGGTTTGTTATCGTTTGCATTTTTTGCGGCAATAACTTTTTTCATTACATGATCATCTACGAAAGGACCTTTTTTGAGTGATCTTGCCATCTCTATTTTCCTTTCCTTCTTGAAATTATAAGCTTATCGCTAGCTTTTTTACGGCGAGTCTTAGCACCTTTAGTTGGTTTACCCCATGGAGTAACTGGGTGACGGCCTGAATTTTTCTTACCTTCACCACCACCGTGTGGGTGATCAACTGGGTTCATAGCAGAACCACGTGTTTGTGGGCGGATACCGCGGTGGCGATTACGTCCGGCTTTACCGATAGTGATATTAGCCCAGTCTTCGTTGCCAACTACACCAATACTTGCCATACACTCAGCTAGTACTTGTCTCATCTCGCCACTTGGCATTCTTAAGATAACATACTTCTCTTCTTTGCCCATTAGCTGAGCATAACCGCCAGCTGAACGAGCTATCTGAGCGCCTTTACCAGGCTTTAGCTCTACGTTATGAACGATAGTACCAACTGGGATAAATCTTAACTTCATAGCGTTACCTGGTTTAATATCTAGTGAGCCCTCATCGATAGATGCGATAACGTCGCCAACATTTAGGCCATTTGGTCTAATGATATAGCGTTTTTCACCATCTTTGTAAGCTATAAGAGCGATACGGCAGTTTCTGTTTGGATCGTACTCGATCGCTTCAACTTTACCTTCTATACCAAATTTGCGACGTTTAAAGTCGATGATACGATAAAGTTTTTTTGCACCTGCTTCTTTATGTCTTGAAGTTATACGACCATTGTTATTTCTACCGCCAGATGCAGGTATTTTAACAAGCAAGCTTCTAACGCTTGGTTTAGCTGTTATATCTTCAGAGCTTAGTCCAGTCATATATCTACGACTAGGTGTATATGGTTTATATGATTTTATAGCCATCTTACGCCTCCGTATTTTCTAGGCTTACGCCTTCAGGTAACTTAACGTAGAATTTCTTTATCTCGTCACGTTGGCCTGCTCTTCCTCTAAAACGTTTAACCTTGCCGCTAATTCTAAGTGAATTTACGCGAACAGGCGTTACTCCAAAATACTCTTGTAAAACCGCTTTTAAGCTGTTTTTTGTAACTCTTGGTGAAGTTTGGATAACAACAACGCCTTGTTCTTGAAGGCCTAGAGTTTTTTCTGTATAAATAATTGTTTTGATATCAGTTATATCCGCCATTTTAGCCCTCTTTTGTTATAGTTTTTAGTGCAGCTTTTTCAATGATAACCGAACTAAATGTAGAGACAAGATAAGCATTTACCTCATTTGCATCTACTACATAGCAGTTTGCTAAATTTCTAAAAGCAAGTAGTGTTTTATCGTCTAATAAATCTTTAACGATAAGCGCGTCTTTTACTTTTAAATTTTTGATGATATTAGCTGCATCTTTTGTCTTTCCAGACTCGATTGAGATGCTATCTACTGCGAAAATTTTACCATCTTGTGCTTTTACTGCCAAAGCGTACTCAAGAGCTAGTCTTTTTTGTTTTTTATTGACTTTTTGAAAATAGTTTTTCTCGTTTGTTGGACCAAATGCAACTGCACCGCCTACCCAAACGTTAGTTCTAGTTGAACCCGCTCTTGCACCACCACGTCCTTTTTGTCTCCATGGTTTTTTACCACCACCGCTTACAAAAGCACGGCTTTTAGTGTGAGCCGTATTTGCTCTTATACCAGCAAGGTAAGATTTTACATAAAGATATAGGTTGTGCGGATTTACTTCAGCGTAGCTTGCAGGAAGCTCTAGCTCGCCTGAATTTTCAAATTTATCGTTTAATACGTGAATTTTACTCATTTTACAATCCTTATTTTACCCATTGCACCATTGTGACCAGGAACGCAACCTTTTACAACTACGATGCTATTTTGAGCGTCAAAGCTTATTAGCTCGTTTTTAACAGTAACTTTCTCATTGCCCATGTGTCCTGCCATTTTCATACCTGGTTGAACACGACCTGGCCATTCGCAGTTACCAATTGAACCGTGGCGTCTGTGGAAACGTGAGCCATGGCTTTTTGGACCACCACCAAAACCATGTCTTTTTACCACGCCTTGGTAGCCTCTACCTTTTGAGTTAAAGCTAACTTTTAAAATTTTAGCCTCGTTTAATGGTGTAAAGTCTAGGTTTCCAACTTCGCTATTAGCTACTTCAAGCGTAGCAAATTTGTTAAATTCTGCAGTCAGATTGTATTTCTTTTGCTGACCAGCGATAGCTTTGTTGTTTGCTTTAGTGTGGGCATACGCTACGATAGCACGTTTGTTTTCGTCGATCTCACATACTTTAGCCTCAACTAGCTTAAGTAGTGTAACTGGCGTACTCTTCGTGGCAATCGTTCTACTCATGCCTATTTTTTCTACAATATATTCCATACTCTTATCCTTTTGTCCGCTTATTTCATCGCACGAACTTCGACATTAACTTCTGGAGCTAGGTCGAGTTTTGTTAGGCTATCTACAGTTTCTGGAGTAGCAGCTACGATGTCAAGCATACGAGCGTGTATTCTCATCTCAAACTGCTCACGTGAGTCTTTGTTGATGTGTGGAGATTTTAAGACTGTATAGCGTTTGATCTTTGTAGGCATTGGTACCGGGCCACGAACGTCGGCACCTGTTCGTTTGACAGCTTCTACGATTGCTGCAACAGTGCGGTCTAGAACTCTATGGTCGTAAGCTTTTAGCTTTAACCTGATTCTTTCCATGTGTTTTCCTTTAAAAAGAACTTGTCGCAAACTCGCGACCTCTTTACATCAAAATAACTCGCATAGGATCAAGCGATCGTACGAGCAAAGACGCTTGTCTTTTCGTAAAGAGAACGCGATTTTACAAAAAAGCTATTATAGTTGTCAAGAAAAACGTCATTTTTTGATGAATTTTGATTAATTATTTCCTTTTAATCAGGAAAATATAAAATTTAAAAAGATAAGATTCCAAGAAATTAAAATTTTAAAGAGAAAAGATGCCGATCTTTAATTCAAAATTCTTATTAACTCAAGAACAAGATGAGGAAAAGCTTAAAAAGCGTTATGCAAATTTGCAAATGTATCAGGCAAAAGCTAGTGACATTAAGAGCTTCAAAGAAGAAAAATTTCAAACGCAGTTTCTAAAATATATCTTTGAAGACTGCCTTGGCTACACTTTAGACACTACTAATCCTACAAATTTCAATCTTGAACGCGAGAAAAAGAACGAAACTGACGGCAAAAAAGCAGATGGGGCGATACTGATAAATGGCGAAGTTAGATGCGTGATCGAGCTAAAAGATCAGACTACACAGCATCTTGATAAAACTCCATCCAACCGCGAGCTTAGCCCGGTAGATCAAGCTTTTCGCTATTTTATCTCACATGAAAATGCCAAATATGTCGTTGTTTCAAATTTTAACGAACTGCGCTTTTACATCGGCAATAAAACAACATTTGAAAAATTTGACCTTTTTACAGCAAGCTTTGAGGAGTTTAAGAAACTTCATTTACTGCTTAGCTTTGAGAGCATTAGCACGGATCTACCGCTAAAGCTAAAAGAGAAATTTACCACTCACGAGCGCGAAATTTCAAATAAATTTTATAAAGACTTTAGCGCATTTAGACTCACTCTTTTTAAAAATATTTGCAAAAACAATACTAGCATTGATAAAAATAGGCTTTTAAGCCTAACTCAAAAACTATGTGATAGGTTTGTCTTTATACTATTTGCCGAAGACCGCGGACTACTAAGACTTCGCACGATAGCCGAGATAAAAGATAAATTTCAAAACCAAGTTACTGAGCTTAGTTTTTATGACTTTTACAAAATTTACTTTAAAGCCATTGATGAAGGCAGTGAACGTCTTGATATCAAACGCTACAATGGCGGACTTTTTGCCACAGATACTGAGCTTGATGCACTAAAGATGGACGATAGCGTGCTTGAAGCGCAGTTTTTAAGCGACTATGACTTTTTAAGCGACATCGGTGTAAATATCCTAGGACATATCTTTGAAAGCTCACTAAACGACCTTGAAGAGCTAAATGCGCAAATAAATGGCAATGAATTTGATGCCAAACAGAGCAAACGTAAAAAAGATGGCATATTTTATACGCCAGAGTTTATAACAGAATTTATAGTTGAAAATTCGCTTGGTGCGCTTTGTAAAGCTAAAAAAGATGAGTTAGGGCTTGATCTAAATGAGTTACTAGCACCAAAAAATCCCAAAAAATTAACCAAAGCAGAAAGCGAGATCAAAGATAAAATTTATACTTACCGCGAGTGGCTCTTATCCCTTAAGATACTTGATCCAGCTTGCGGCTCTGGTGCATTTTTAAACCAAGCTTTAGAATTTCTAATTGCCGAGCATGGCGCATTAGACACTTACCGCAAAGTATATGAGGGCGAGGGCTTAGGACTTTACGATATAGAAAGCACTATTTTAGAAAATAACCTTTACGGCGTAGATATAAATGCCGATGCGGTCGAGATCGCTAGACTATCTCTTTGGCTCCGCACAGCTGCCAAGGGACGAGTTTTAACAGATCTTAGTAAAAATTTGATAGCAGCAAACTCGCTTTTAGAATTTCCTTTTAACTTTAAATTTGATGTCGTTATCGGCAATCCTCCCTATGTTAGACAAGAGGCGATAAAAGAGCAAAAGCCAGCCCTACAAAAATATAAAGTTTATAGTGGCACGGCTGATTTGTTCGTCTATTTTTATGAGCTTGGCATTACGCATCTAAAAGAAAATGGGCTTTTAGGTTTTATATGTTCAAATAAATTTTTCCGCGCCAGCTATGGTGAAAATTTACGTAAATTTATACTAGAAAATACACAAATAACACATATTATCGATTTTGCTGGGGTTAAAGTTTTTGAAGATGCGAGCGTAGATAGTGCGGTTACTATTTTTAAAAAAATAAGAGCTGGTGAAAATTCAAAATTTAATTTCCTAGCTTCAAGCACCATAAATTTAAAAACGCAAAAATTTATCCAAATACCACAATCCACGCTAAACGAAACAAATTTCACTTTCCTTGATAAGAGCAAATTTGAGCTAAAAAATAAAATCGAAAAAGTCGCAAAGCCATTGAAAGATTGGGATGTGAATATTTATCGTGGAATTTTAACTGGATTAAACGAAGCTTTCATTATTGATAGCGACACTCGTGATAAAATTTTAAATAACTGCGTTGGAGAAGAAAGAGAACAGATACAAAAGCTCATTAGACCGATCTTACGAGGTCGAGATATAAAGCGTTATGACTATGAGTGGGCTGGGCTGTGGCTCATTTGCACATTTCCGGCGTTAAAGATAGACATTGAAAATTTTCCAAATCTTAAGAGATATTTACAAAATTTCTTGCCTTATATAGCACAAAGTGGCGAAACTATAAATGGTAAAAAATGCCGTAAAAAAACATCAAATAAATGGTTTGAGACGCAAGATAGCATCGCTTATTATGAGGAATTTGAAAAAGAGAAAATTTTATGCGCCAGAATGGTGCAAAGCCCAAAATTTGCTTACGATATAAATAATAATATTCCAGACAATACTGCATATTGCATAACTGGCGAAAATTTAAAATTTTTATTAGCCTTTTTAAATTCAACAGCTGTTTATAAAATTTTCAACTTTTTCTATGCTGGAGGCGGACTTGAAGGCGAAATAAAAATAAATCGCTTAGAAATTTTACCTATCCCACAAATCACGCCACAAAATGAAAATTTAGCAAACGAGATAATAAATTTGGTCGATGAAATTTTAAAAGCCAATGAAAAAATCAAGCTTTACGAGAAGCACATGCCTACTTTAACTCTTGATGAAAAGCTAGAAGCCAAAGAAAATATCGACACGCTAAACGACAAAATCAAGGCAAGTGACGAAAAAATGGACAAACTTGTTTTTGAGCTTTATGAACTAACGAGCGACGAGATCGCACTTATAACGGGGGGGGGTTCTGAAGGTATAGCAAAAATTTACATATACATCTTACAAAGGGGAGAAAATGAACCAATTAGAGCTTTATTACAATCAGCCGCTTAAATCAAGTAAATTTATCCCCAGAAAATACGAAATCATCTCGCCAAAGACGCTTATCGTTGGCGCCATTGCAAGTGGCAAAACGGCCCTTGTTTATGAGTTCTTGAGCCATTATAAAAGTGAGGAGAGGCTTTATGTAAATTTAGACGATCTAAGGATAGACAGAGCTTTACTTTTAGCAAATCTAAAAGATTTTTTAGAAAAAAATGCCCAGATAAAGGTGCTCGCAGTTGAAAATTTACAAGCTACTGACCTTGCAAATTTAGGCTTTTTAAAGGGCGCAACACTTGAAAATATCATCCTTACAAGCAAGGAATTTTCACTCACGATTGATGGCTTTGCTCGCATAAATTTAAACTATCTCGACTACGAGGAATTTATACTATTTTTTAAGAAAAATTTGGACCAAGACCTGCTGTTTAGCTATTTTTTGGCTCACGGCAACGAGATAGCAAGTGCCTTTTTAGACTCCAGCGAGGTCACAGCTCACTTGCAGCAGCTCTTAAGAGCAAATTTAAGCGAGCAAAGCATTGCGATTTTAAAAGAATGTGCTCCAAAATGCCACGATGTGCTTAGTACTTTTGGTATCTACAAAAACCTAAAAGAGCAGATGAAAATTTCAAAAGATAGTGTCTATAACACAGTAGCCAGTCTTAATGAAAATGGTTTTATAGAATTAGTACCAAATTTAGATGAGAGCAGTACGAGCAAAAAACTCTACTTTACAAATTTTGCACTTCGTAACGCTTTATACCTAAAAAAGGATTTTTTGGCAGTCTTTACAAATGTTGTTTTTTGCGAATTGCTTAAATTTAAAGATGAAATTTACTACACAAAAGAGATTGATTTCTTCCTTAATAAAAGGAAGATCGCGATTATCTGTGTGCCATTTTCTGCGCCAGAGATCATCTTTTTGAAATTTAAAAAACTCCACGCAAGCTTAAAAGAGCTGGGTATAAGTAAGCTTCAGATAATCAGCGTCGCAAACCAAGCCGAGCTTAGCTTTGAGGGCATAAAATGCGAAATTTTGCCCTTTTCTAGGTGGAGTCTAGGTTTATAAATTTAAACCTTTATTTGATTATTGTTTTAAAAGCTTAAAGTAAAGAAGTTATAATCAAAAAAAACTATAAAGGACGGACATGAGAGCATTTTTTGGGATTTTTATACTTATAGTAAGCCTATTTGGCTATGAGATAAATCACGAAAACTGGGCAAAATTTTATAAATTTATTGGTGAGGCAAATGGCATAAAATTTGAAGTTTATATGAACTATTTTAAAGATGAATTTGAAAATTTTAAGCAAAGTAAGAGCTTTAAAGTGCCGGCCAAGATAAGCGGGCATATCTTTTTTGATGGTACAAAATACGACTATGAAAAAGGTAATCTTGAGCAAAATAGCAGTGAAATTTCGTCGCTAAATGCTGTATCTGATAAGATAAATTTAGACGTTAAAAATGAAAATGGCGAGCTAAAGGGCAAAATAATCGTTAAAAACAAAGCCTATAATGCGACTATCAAAAAAGAAAAAGAGTATGAAATGCTAAATATTGGCATCCAAATGACCGAAGCAAATGGCACGAGATACGAAGCTATAATTAACGATATATTTGCCAAAGAATCGGCTAAAAAAAATAAAAATAAATTACTCTCGACACTTTATGACCTAAAAAGCGAGCGTAAAAAATGGCCAAATAACCAATTTGAGAGCCTAGATAACATCTACTATATAAATGACAAAATAAAAAGCATCTGCACCTATAAAAATAATAAAACTAGCTGCGATGTTGTCTTGCTTAAAACCAACAAAAAGCTAAAGCTAAAGCAAATTTTTAAAGATATAAACGACCCTCATCTAAAGGCAATCCTCGCAACAGCAGGCGTTAGCGAAAATTTTGTACTTTCGCCACTTGGGCTTACCTTTTTAAATGAGGAGCAAATTAGCGTGCCACTTGATGAGCTAAGACCTTACTTTAGCGATGAAATCGGACTTTAATGGCAAAAATTTGTGGCATAGATGAGGCTGGACGTGGGGCTTTAGCTGGGCCTTTAAGCGTAGCAGCCTGCGTGCTAAATAAAGAAATTTCAGGCCTAAACGACTCCAAAAAACTAACTGCAAAAAAGCGTGAGGAGCTTTTTAAAGAGATCATAAAAAGCTCAAATTTTCTCATCATCTACTTCTCAAATACACAAATAGACGAACTTGGGCTAAGTGAGTGCTTAAGGCGAGCGCTCAAAATTTTTAAGGCGCATTTTGAGGGTTTTGAGATCATTTATGATGGAAATTTAGACTATGGTGTTGGTATCACAACGATAATAAAAGCTGACAGCAAAGTCGCTGGGGTAAGCGCTGCTAGCATATTAGCTAAGGTTAGCCGTGATAGTTTGATGAAAGACTGGGATAAAATTTACTCAAAGTATGGCTTTGCTAGGCACAAAGGATACGGCACAAAAGCGCATTTAGACGCTATTGCTAAGTTTGGCTATTCAAGCCTTCATAGAAAAAGCTTTATAGTAAAGTCTTTTGAAAAATCTCTATTTGACTAAGATTAATTATCTAAGCATCAAATAGATGCTTAGATAACGCTTTTTTTAATGGCAGCCACAACCGCAACTACCGCTACTTTTAATAGCATCAAATACAGCATCGTAGTTTGGCTCTTCTGTCACTTCAGGGACGATTTGTTTGTGAATTATTACGCCATCATTGATAACAAATACCGCTCTTGCAAGTAGTCCTTTTAGTGGGCCATCGCTCATTAAAACGCCATAGTTTTTAGCAAATTCTCCGTATCTAAAGTCACTTCCAACATGTAAATTTTCTATGCCTTCAGTCGTGCAAAATCTCCCCATCGCAAATGGCAAATCATTTGAGATGATGCTAAGTTTTACACCATGTTTGCCAGCTACTTTTTCGTTAAATTTACGAGCCTCTGCTGCGCAAACGCCAGTATCAAGTGATGGTAAGCAAACAAGTACTTCTACGCCATTATTTCCGCCTACGCTAAACTCGCTAAGATCTTGCGCTACGACTTTTGCTTCAGGTGCATAAGAGCCTACGAAGACCTCGTTTCCACTTAAATTTACCTCACTACCTTTAAATTTTGTAGTTGCCATATCTATCTCCTTTATTATTTTTTTGCTTTTTTAAATGCTTGATCAAGATCTGCTATTAGATCATCAGCGTTTTCGATACCGATTGCTAGGCGAAGCAAGTTTTGCTTTATACCAATCTTATCTAGCACCTCTTTTGGATACGCCTCATGCGTCATCGTCGCAGGCCTGCAGATAAGGCTTTCTACGCCACCAAGACTTACCGCTAGATCAAAAATTTCTAGCGATTTTACAAATTTATTTACATCATATTTTTCATCGAGCTCAAATGAGATGAGAGCACCGATGTCGCTTGCTTGAGCTGCTTGCATATTTGCCTCTTGCTCACTATATGAGCCGGCAAAATGCACCACGCTAACTGCGTCATTATTCTGCAAAAATTTGATTATTTTATGAGTATTTTGCGTTTGTCTATCAAACCTAACGCTAAGCGTTTTAAGCCCACGTATTAGGTAGTATGCGTCCATCGGGCTTATGATGCCACCAAGCGTGTTTTTAGCAAATTTTATCTTCTCAGCCAAAGCATCGTCATTTAGCGTGACGATACCAGCGATCACATCAGCGTGTCCGCCGATATATTTTGTAGCGCTATAAACCACGATATCAGCTCCATGGTCAAGCACTCTTTGATAATAAGGCGTTAAAAATGTGTTATCCACGATGACTAGAGCGCTTTTTTTGTGAGCGATCTTTGAAATTCTAGCAATATCTGTCACTCTTAAGAGAGGATTTGACGGAGTTTCGATGAAGATAGCCGCCACGTCGTCACTAATGTCATCTTCGCTCAAAAAATTTAGATCATCTATAAATTCGCTCTTTATACCGTGGCTTTCAAAAACGGTTGTAACATATCTATAAGTGCCGCCATAGACGTTGCTATTTAGTAGGACTTTTTGCCCAGTTTTTATAAGGCTAAGTGCCGCCGCTGTTGCTGCCATGCCTGAACCAAAGCTAAATGCATATTTGCTGCCTTCAACCTTTGCAAAAATTTCATCAAATGCCTTTTTGGTTGGGTTGCTACCACGCGAATATGCAAATTCTTGAAAATTTTCAAGATCATCTTGCACAAACGTGCTTGCTAAAAAAACAGGCGGAATGACAGCTTTATTTGGATTATTTTTAGCTTCGATGCCTTTTACGATCAAGGTGTCAAGTTTCATAAATTTCCTTTTAAAAATTTGTGAAATCTTACATAATAAAGATTAACCTTCCCCAAACCCACCCAAAACGTAGCTAAATCAGTAAGTGGTAGTAACATTTATTTTTAAGAATACATTTTTTAAATTGCTGGGATAAATTTAAGCTTTTGCTCTCTCCCCGCAAGCCTAATAAATTTTTCTTTTTACTCGCCTTTAGCTACATTTTCACCATAAATTTTATTCCATAAGATCAACTTGCCAGTTTGCCTCTTGCAGCTTCATATCTAGCTCTCTGATCTCTTTTGAAAGCGCATCCACTTGCTTTTGAAGTGTCGCCACATCGACCGTGCTTAAAATTTTGATCTCGCTATTTGAGTAAAGATCGACCTTTTGACTAGCACTTGTTGCAAACTCCCTAAGCACGTTTGCTTTTAGCGCTAAAGCGTCCTTTTTAGCGATCATCTCAGTTAGGCTAATGCCATCAAATTTAGCGCTTGAGTTTGTTAAATTTATAGAGCAAATGAGCCTAAAAAGCTCGCTTGTTAGCTTGTCAAGCTCTTTTAAAAGAAGCTTTGGATCCTCGCTTGGACTTTCATTTTCCTGCGTTTTTGCATTGCTAAGTAGCCTAACTTTTAGCTGTTCGATGCGCTTTTGCGTGTCAGATCTTAGGATGAGAGCCTGAGCTAGTTTCATCATTTTTCCTTTTTGGGTATTAAATTTTTAAATCATCTTAGTATCTTTTGGGTTATAATTGATTTAAAATTTTATTTAAGGAAAAGCTATGAAGTACGATTTTGACACATTAGTAAGCAGAGAAGGTACCAACTCATCAAAATGGCGTATGAAAAATGACGTTTTGCCGATGTGGGTTGCAGATATGGACTTTAAGGCTGCACCTGAGATATTAAGCGTCTTGCAAAAGCGCCTTGATAACGGCGTCTTTGGCTACTCGTTCATCCCAAAAGAGTGGAACGAGGCGATAAAGAGCTGGTGGCAAAGACGTCACAACGTGAGCTTAGAGAACGAGTGGATGTGCTTTTGCACTGGCGTTATACCGGCCATCTCGACTGCTATTAGGAGATTTAGCAGTCCAGGAGATCAAATTTTAGTGCAAGCACCCGTCTATCACGTCTTTTTTAACTGCATCAAAAACAACGGCCGTGAAATTTTATCAAACGACCTTGTTTATAAAAATGGCTCTTATGAGATTGACTTTGAGGACCTCGAAGCAAAGCTAGCCCAGCCACTAACTACTATGATGCTTCTTTGCAATCCTCACAATCCAATAGGTAAAATTTGGGACAAAGAGACGCTAAAAAAGATAGGCGAGCTTTGCTACAAGCACGATGTTTTAGTTATCAGTGATGAAATTCACTGCGACATAACTGATCCTGGGCTAAACTACGTGCCATTTATCAGCGTGAGCGAGGAGTGCAAAAACAACTCCATCACGTGTATCTCGCCTACAAAGGCCTTTAACATCGCCGGACTTCAAAGCTCCGCAGTCGTCGTGCCAAACGAAATTTTAAGAGCAAAAATGGCCGCAGCGATAAACTACGACGAGGTCGGCGAGGCCAACGCCTTTGCGATAATCGCTGCTATCGCGGCGTTTGAACGTGGCGAAGAGTGGCTTGATGAGCTTAGAGAGTATCTTTTTGAAAACAAAAAGGTCGTCGCAAACTTCATAAAAGAGCATAATTTGCCAGTCAAACTCTTGCCATCAAATGCAACCTATCTTTTGTGGCTTGACTGCAGTGCGTTTTGTGAGGATTCGAGCGAATTTATGAATTTCTTGCGCGATAAGGCTAGACTTTGGTTAAATGACGGCAACGCTTACAGAGGAGATAGATTTTTCCTTCGTATGAATATCGCAACACAAAAAAGCCGCGTCATCGAAGGTTTAAATCGCCTGAAAAACGGGATAAATTTATATTTGAAAAGATGACTTGAAGCTAGAAAGCACTCACTTGCGAGACAGTGTCGTTTTACCACGTCAAAAATAGGAACGAGGCTCGCACAGCGATCAATCAAAATTTGGGATTTAAAGCGCATTTGGCTTTAAATCCACTAGAAAATCATTTGTCCTCATATACCAAAGACATCTGACCGTGACAGAAATTTAGTATCCCTTTACCTTTTTTGAAATGTATCTCGACGCCCTTGTCGCTCACCATCCTTATGCCACTAGCCGCAGGAGCGTGCTTCATGTCAAATTTATAGCCTATAGAGTCAGTAAAAACCGGCTGTCTCAAAAAGATCGCTCGATACGAGCGTGGCTTTATAGTCTTTGTAGTCTCCTGTCCCGTGAAATTCGATCGTTTTTGTCTCTTTAGCCATAGATGGCGCCTGATTAGCGGTGTTTGAAGTCGCGCAACCGCTTAAAAACACGAGTGCGATCAAAGATAAAGCTAGAATTTTTTTCATGTTTATCCTTTTAAAAATTATGACAGACTTTACTTTTTAAAGGTAAATTTTAAATAAAATTTCACACGCTAGCGCGTAAATTTAAACTCCTTGAGCTCTAAAAAGCCCATCATTGCGTTCATCACGCCAAATCTTTTGCTCTCAAGCAGCCTTTGCACGCTTATGTCTTCTTGTCTCAAAAAACCATCCTCAAGCAGCCTGGCCCTCGTAGTGCCCCTTAGAAGCGGGCTTTTAGGCGTTACCCAGCCGTCATCAAAGATCGCTAAATTTGCGATGCTAGTATCGGTCACAAGCCCGTTTTTTATCATCACTATCTCGCTGAATGCGCCCTTTGCAGCGTCTATATCGCTTCTATCTAAAAATTTCTTCTCATAGCTAAACTCCACATCCACGAGCCTAAATTTATAAAATCGCCTCATCTCATAGGCAAAATACTCTACGCTTTTTAAATTCCCGCCTCTATCATATATGACCTTGGCTCTGACCAGCCCAGAAAATGGCGAATCAAGGCAGTTTTCAAGGTCGAATTTAAGCGCTTCATCAGCCGAGGCCGTCGCTCTTTTTATGTGAAATTTCAAATTTTGCGGCTTGAAGTCTAAAATTTTTATCGTTTCAAAAAGTAAATCCGACTTTTTGCAGTAGCTCATCGTATTCCTTTCTAGCGTCGCTACGCGCAGTTATGCCTCCGCCACTAAAAAATTTAAGCATTTGGTCGAGCTTTTTTACAAACCTTATCATCACAAAGCTTTGTAAAATTTCTCCGTCGAAATAGACGAACACACCCGTATAAAAGCCGCGTGGCTCGCGTTCGCACTCGTTTATGATCCTGCAGGTCTCATGCTTTGGCGTGCCACTTATCGATCCGGCGGGTAAAATTTTATCAAAAATATCGCCAAAGCCTAAATTTTCATCTAGTTTGCCGCTGATGTGAGAGCTAGTCTGTAGTAGCCCTGCAGCTCGCTCGATAAAGCGAAATTTATGTACCCTAACCTTGCTAGCCACCATAGATAGGTCGTTTCGCATCAGATCCACGACCATCGCTTGTTCGCTGAATTCCTTTTCATCGTTTAGCAAAATTTCACTGGCATTTGGGAGACTAGCGTCTATCGTGCCCTTCATCGGAAAGGTATGGATGTAGCCGTTTTCGATGCGCACGAAGGGCTCTGGCGAGAAACAGACGAAGTCACCCTCTTTTAATACCACCACCTTAGCGTTTGAGTGCTCAAATATCTCCTGCAAGCCAAGATCCGTTTTTATAACGGTCGAGAAGCAGAGGTTCAAAAGATAGCTATCGCCGTTTTTTTGGTGCTCCTGCACGATATCAAAGCGCCTTTTGTATTCATCAAAGCTGATCGGGAATTTTTGCAGGTCATATTTTAAAGGGACGCTGTTTTTGGCATCGAGCCTAAATTTTAGACCGAATTTTGCAGCCTCATCAGGACTGCAAACGATATCAAGGTCTGGCGTATCGTAGCTTAGCAAAGCGATGAATGGCTTTGTCTTGAATGAATTTAGTTTATTTTTCGTGGTTTCTAGCAAAATTTGACCTAAATTTAAGAGGCTTTGTCGTGGTTGCGTCGTTTAAACAAAGCCGTTTGAAAAATAGTAGTGAAATTTCGCTTAAATTTTGATCTTAACGATGTTTAAGCAAGATATCTCACGTGTATGGAGCAAAATTTTAAGACCCGCCAAGCTCATTTGGCGGGCAAATTTTAGATGAATTTAGCTCTTAATGACAGCCACAGCCAGATGTGCAACTGCATTTGCCGTGAAGCTCGTCGATATAAAATTTGACAGAATTTAAGCCCTCTTTAAGCGCCCACTCGTAAGCTTTGCTTACAAATTCCCAGTTTATGTTTTCAAAGAAAGTCTCTAGGTATTTTGGGCGAGCGTTGAAGTTATCGATGTAATAAGCGTGCTCCCAAACATCAACAACTAGAAGTGGCACTTTGCCATCGCTTACTGGAGTTTTTGCGTTGCTAGTTTGCACGATCTCTAGCTTTTTGCTGCTTGGATCAAATACAAGCCACGCCCAGCCTGAGCCAAAAAGCGTTGTAGCTGCTTTTAAAAACTCCTCTTTGAAATTTGCGAAATTTGCCTCGATCGCAGCTTTTAGCTCGCTTGACATCTCGCTTTTTTTAGCGATGCAGTCCCAGTAAAAGTCGTGGTTATAAACTTGAGCGACGTTGTTGTATAGGCCGCCTTCGCTATTTTTTAGGATTTCGTAAAATGATGCGTTAGCAAATTTTGTATCTTTTATGAGATTGTTTAAATTTGCAACATAGGTCGCGTGGTGCTTGCCATAGTGGTATTCACAGGTTTTAGCACTTACTACTGCATTGGCATTTGCGTCAAACGGAAGTTTTCTTAATTCAAACATAATAATTCCTTAATAATAAAATTTGTTATCTCGCATTATAGCCACAAAAGATTAACAAACAAAATCTTTTAAAATTTAAGCCAAAAATAGGGCTTTTTATAAAAGCTAAATTTTGCATTTATAAAAGATGAGTGAATTTGCTTTATAAATTTGTGGTTAAAAGAGTGAAATTTATATCCTAAAAGAGCAAATTTGGCTTTGTAAAAGAGAGAAAAGTAAATTTAAATTTCTCTAAATGTAAAAAATAATATAAAAATATGTGTAGAAACGTAACAAATATAGGCTATAAAAATGATAAATAAATTTTTACGTTAAATTTACAAAGCAAAAACTATCCATTTTAGATCAAAAATGTTACAAAAATACACATATAAAAATAAAGATATGTGAATTTATGAAACAAAATTTCCAAATTTTCATTTTTGAAATTTATAATGCACATATCAAAACTATTACAAAGGATGAAAGATGAAATTCTTACAAGCTTTACTTTTTACATGTGCCATCAGTGGCTTAGCATTTGGTGCGGATAAGGTCTATACGATCAAATTTGCTCACGTTGTCGCAGCTTCTACGCCAAAGGGTAAGGCAGCTGACTTCTTTGCTAAGCGTGCTGAGGAGCTAAGTGGGGGCAAACTAAAAGTTCAAGTTTTCCCATCAGCTCAGCTACTTGATGATGATAGAGTTTTTGGCGCGCTAAAGCTTGGCAATGTCCAAATGGCAGCTCCTAGTTTTTCTAAATTTACACCTATCGTACCGCAGTTTCAGCTGTTTGACCTGCCTTTCATCTTTAAAGATGCAGAGCACCTTCATAAGGTCCAAGACGGCGAGGTCGGCGAGGAGCTAAAAGGCCTTGTGACTAAGAAAGGCTTTGTGGCGCTTGATTACTGGGATGCTGGATTTAAGCACTTTAGCTCAAGCAAAAAACCAGTTCTTGTGCCAGAAGATGCAAAAGGACAAAAATTTAGAATCCAAAGCTCAAAGGTGCTTGAAGAACAAATTAAAGTAGTTGGTGGCAACCCACAAGTTTTACCATTTTCAGAGGTTTACTCTGCACTTCAACAAGGCGTAGTTGATGCGACTGAAAACCCGCTTTCAAATTTCTATAACTCAAAATTTCACGAAGTTCAAAGCTCGCTTACACTTTCAAGCCACGGATATTTGGGCTATTTAGTCGTTATGAGCGATAAATTTTGGAGCAAGCTACCAGATGATCTAAAAGCAAATGTAAAACAAGCTCTAAGCGAAGCAACAGCTTTTGAGAGAGAAGAGACAGCAAAAGAGGACGCTCACGTCATAGCTGAGCTTGAAAAATACATCGCTGCTAGTAAAAAACTAGAAATTTATAAGATCGATGACGCACAAAAAGCCGAGTGGCAGAAGGTTATGCAGCCAATCTATCCTAAATTTTACGATGTTATCGGTAAAGACCTCATAGAAAAGACTCTTGGGACAAAATAATGAAGAGCTTTTTTAATGTCCTTGATATAGCGATAGCCTCACTAAATAAAACTATCGCAGTAGTTGGGCTTGCAAGTGGAACATTGCTAGCCTTTGCAAATGTTATGGCTAGATATTTTTTCGATAAAAGCTGGTCTTGGGCGAGCGAGCTATCAAACTATCTTTTTATCTGGTCGGCATTTTTTGCCGCAGCGTATGGCTTTAATAAGGGCATTCACGTAAGTGTAACTATCTTGGTGGAGAAATTTCCACCAGCGCTTGCGAAGGCGTGCCTACTCTTTTCGCACATCTTAACAACTGTCTTTTTGATATTTATCGCGGTTTATTCGGTTGATTATCTTAAAATTTTGCACGAGATCGAGCAGATGATCATAGACCTTGGCATACCTCAATGGGTCCCTATGCTAGTGCTTCCAATAGCCTTTGTCACAGCTAGCTACCGCTCAGCTGAAAAAGCTATAAAAGTAGCTCTAACTCCTGCAACACAAGTCGTAAATAACGAAGCGCACGAGCTAGCTCATGGTAGCGTAGTCAAAGACTAAGGAGAAAAGATGACGATAGCATTTTTATTTATCCTACTTTTTGTGCTGATGCTAATAGGCGTACCAGTGGCGGTTTCGCTGGGAACTAGCACCGTTTTAACGATGATATTTTTTACAGATATCGACATCGCTACGATCCCACAGCTTATATTTGATGGTATCAATAAATTTTCTCTAATGGCGATACCGATGTTTATCTTAGCTGGAAATTTACTAAGCAAAGGTGGCTCAGCAAGGCGTATCATCGACTTTGCAAAGTCTATGGTCGGACACTTGCCAGGTGGCTTGCCTATGAGTGCGATATTTGCCTGCATCATCTTTGCAGCAGTTTCTGGAAGCTCACCTGCGACGGTTGTGGCTATTGGCTCAATTATGTTTGCGGCGATAAAAGAGGCTGGCTATCCAAAAGAGTACGCAGTGGGCGGTATAACTACGGCTGGCTCGCTTGGAATTTTGATCCCACCTTCAGTTGTTATGATAGTTTACGGCGTAACAGCAGAGGTTAGTATCGGCAAGCTCTTTATGGCAGGCGTCATACCAGGTCTTATGCTTGGCGCATTTATGCTTATTCAAACTTATGTCGGAGCAAAAAAGCTTGGCTTTAAGGCGACTAAGGCTGAGCCACTTAAAGTAAGAGTGCAGAAATTTGCAAAAGCATTTTGGGCGCTTTTAATCGTTGTTGTGGTTATCGGCGGAATTTATGGAGGCATTTTCACTCCAACTGAAGCTGCTGCGGCAAGTGCTGTTTATGCGTTATTTATCTCACTTTTTATCTATAGAGATATAAAGATAAAAGATCTTTGGGACATCTGCCTAGACTCAGCCCTTACAACAGCTATGATATTTTTCATCATCGCAAACGCCGTTGTTTTTGCATATTTGCTAACTAGCGAGCAGATCCCTCAAGCGATCGCTTCGATGATACTTGACGCAAATATCGGTATGATAGGATTTTTGATATTTGTAAATATCTTACTCTTTATCATGGGTCAATTTATGGAGCCTTCAAGCGTCATCATGATCATGGTTCCACTATTGCTTCCTATTTCAACGCAACTTGGCATAGATCCGATACACTTTGGCATTATCTTAGTTGTAAATATGGAGATAGGTATGGTGACTCCACCCGTTGGACTAAATTTATTTGTCGCAAGCGGTCTTACAAATATGAACTTAAAAGAGGTCATCATGGCGTGCTTGCCGTGGACGCTGACTCTCTTCTTTGGTCTTATCTTGGTTACTTATATACCTCAAATCTCACTTTGGCTACCAAACCTAATGTACGGACATTAAAATTTAGAGGCTCAGGCCTCTAAATTTATGCTTTTGGATCGTAATCCGCACTCATAACGATATTTTTACCACTTCGCTTACCAGCATAAAGTAGATTATCAGCTTGTTTTATCATCTTTTCTAAGCTAAATTCTCCCGTACCATCATGAGCAACTACTCCAAAAGTCATAGTTGCGTTGATCTTTATATTTTCAAACTCAACTATATTTTTACTCAAAGTCTCTCTAACACGCTCTACGATACTTACAGCTGCATCTTTTTTTACGCCCAAGACGACTGCTAAAAATTCTTCTCCACCAAACCTAGCTACTCTATCTTTATCTCTAAATGTGTTTTTAAATATGCCTGATAAGCTTTTTAAAACAGCATCTCCTACGCCGTGTCCATAGGTATCATTTATCTTTTTAAAGTTATCAATATCACACATAACGATAGCAAAGTCCCTATTTTTATATAGATCATTTTGACTTAAAATTTTCTGCATCGAAGTACGATTTAAAAGTCCTGTTAATGGATCGTGATTTAAGATATTTTCAGCCATCTCTTTTTCCTCTAAGATACTTAAAAATATAAATAAATTTGAGCTCTCCAAAAGGTACGAAATAATAACCGAAAATACGCAAACCATACTTAAGTTAAAAACAAAAAGTAGATCTTTAAAGCCGTCAAAATCTTTTACAGGCTGACCATCTAAATATACATAGCAGGCTATGGATAAAATTATTTGCACTACAACTATTATGTAGTTAAAAAATTTATAGGTAAATGAAGTAAAAAACAGTATTAGCGACGACGCTAAAAACAATAATCCAAATCCATATCCCCATCCAAGTGTCAGCATACAAACTAATGCATG
The DNA here is from genome assembly GCF_002913715.1 of Campylobacter concisus. NCBI lineage: Bacteria > Pseudomonadati > Campylobacterota > Epsilonproteobacteria > Campylobacterales > Campylobacteraceae > Campylobacter > Campylobacter concisus. Next base: position 45,080 of record NZ_PPCE01000001.1, read on the forward strand.
AAATAAAATTTCAAGCTGGACTATAAGCATTGTTATCTTGTTATTTTCAGGGCTATCGTAGATAAGCCTTAAAAGAAAAAGATAGGTTGCTACTGAAAATACATTCGTAACCGCTAGAATTTCTTCTTTCATAAATAAAAAAATAAAAAAATAACAGACGTGAGTTAATAATATTGAAAATATGATAATTTTTTGAGCCGTATAGAGTGAAATTCTACGCATCCGAGCCCTTTTTTAAAATTTCTAATTCGATGCGGTCTTTGCCATTTTGCTTGCCTTCGTAAAGCAGCTTATCTACTAAAGTTATGGCTTGCTCAAAATCCACCTCAATACCATTTGCACATATTAGCATTCCAAAGGTCATAGTAACTGGAGTTTTATCTGGAAGTTTTGCGTTATTTATCTGTTTTTTAAGCCTTTTACTCACTTCGTGGATAAATTCTATCTTTGTATCAGGCAAGATTATCAAAAATTCTTCTCCACCCCAGCGGCAAACATAGTCTTTGCCTCTAAATGATTTCTTTAAAGCGCTGGCTACATCTTTTAAGACCTCATCACCGCAGTCATGCCCGTATGTATCGTTTATTTTTTTAAAATTATCAATATCGCCTAGCATTATGACTAAATTTGTATTACCACTTCTTTCCTTGTTAGCAACTAGTTCAAATCTTAAAGTTTTTTCTATTGTTCTTCTATTTAAAAGCTGCGTTAAAAAATCATGCTTTGAGTCTTTTTCAAGCTCTTCCGTCTCTTTTCTTATTTGCTGATATCCACTAGAAGTGATGATATCTGCAAACATTGAAAGTCTTAAAACAATAAAAAAAGCAAAAACAATACTGCATATAACTATCGCCCCTCGTATAGCCGATGGGATCAGCGGTGCCTCATCTTTGTGAATAAAATAAAGAAGTATAAGCAAGATTAATTCTAAAAATGCCATTATATAAGTAAGACTCTTTGAATCAAACGCTAGGAAGTAGTTTATAAAAATTACACCAACGAGTATTATCCAAATTCCAGTATTCCAACCCATAGTAGTAACAATAATAGTAACAAGTAATATGATATTTAGGTGAAATGCAAGAGATATTAATACTCTATATTTTATGTCAAATTTTATTCTAAGCAATATCCCAGCTGCTATAAATAATAAGCACATAAAAAGTAGTGGTGTAGCTATGATCATAAAAAGCAATAAAGATAGTGCATTTGCAACCATCATAACGTCTAATATCGTTTTATAGATATCATCGATCGCTTTATAACTACTTTGATCTACAAAATCGTGTGTCAAACAAAACTCCCTGTAAATTTATTCCATTAAATTTCATTAAGTATTTCTAATAAGAGTCGTAACTATCTTCGTCCTCGTCACTATCTTCGTAGTTGTAGTCATTTTCATCGTAATTATAGTCATAACTATCGCTACTATCGTCCTCATCGTCATTAAATTCAGAGTAGTCTTCTTCTACTTCTTCATAGTCAAAATCATCACTCATTGTTTTCTCCTTAAATTTTATCTTTGACACTTTCAATATACAAGCTTTGGCTTGGGAATGCGAAATTTAGACCATTTTGCTTTAAAATATCCATAATCTTTAGCATTACATCTTGCTTGACATCTAAAAATTCTCCCCAAACGATAGTCTTTGCAAAACAATAAACTAAGATATTTATCGAGCTATCTGCAAAATCATCAACCACGACAAATAAATTTGATTTATATCCAGCATAATCATCAACCGAAACTATACTTTGTCTATATTTTAGCCCTTTTTTCTTTGCTGTTATATCCTCACTTTTGGCAATATCTGGATGATTTATCAACATAGTTTTTATATCATCTACACATTTTTTAATCTCATCAGTTGTTGCTCCATATTCAATGCCTATTAGCATTCTGATACGTCTACCAACTTTTCTTCTACTCCAGTTTCTAACAGGATCACTTGCTAGTTTTGAGTTTGGCACAAAGATTAAAGCATTATCAAAGCTTCTAATAGTCGTCTTTCTAAAGCCAACCTCAACAACAGTACCCTCTATATCACCACAAACTATCCAATCCCCTTGCGAAAATGAGTTATCAAAGAGCATCATGACAGAAGCAAAGAAGTTTGCGATGATGTCTTTTGCAGCAAATGCAACAGCAAGACCACCGATGCCAAGTGAGGCTATGAGCGCTGATATATCAAAGCCAAGCTTTTGAAGAATTAGTAAAAGTGCGATTATTAATACAATTACATAGACTACTTTTAAAACTAAATTTACGACCTCTTTTCGTCTACTCTTTTGTGCGATTTTATCAATTATTACTATGCCATAACCATTTAGGATAGTTAAAACAAGCCATGAAAACGCTACTATGTAGACGATCGAAAAGATATTTGCTAGAGTTAGTGGCACTGGTACTGGATAAAAGCCAACACCTATACAAATATTTAGTGCATAAATGATAAGAAGTGCAGAGATAGGCTTTTTAACGATATCTACTATCTGATCCTTTGCCTCCTTTACGCCTTCGCCTGATGCAATAAGTGACATAAGCCAATATGTGAGTTTGGCAAGAATTCTTGTAAGTGAGACAAAAAATAAAAATACTGCGATTATAACTACGATCTTGCCAACGTTAAATTTTGCCGAATTTATAGAAGTTAACTTATTTATATATTCGACCGTATCGACTAAATTTAGCTCTGATAAGATCATGCTTGAGCTTAGAAGATCGGCATTGTTTTTAAGATAGATTAAAATTTCCTCATCAGTCTCTTTTTTTAAATCAAGCTCGGCAAATGCATTATCGTAAGAGTTTGAAGTCTCATTTAGTGAATCTTTTAGCTCCTTTATGCTGACGTAAGAATTTGTTTGTAAATTTAAAAGTCCGTTATCTATCACCTCTTTTATAGAGTTTGCTTTAGCGCCTTTTTTAAATATCTCTTCAAGATTAATTAAAGCTGAGAAATATGCATAATCTATCTTCATTTTCTCAAGCTCAATAGCACTTTGAACGTAAGCATCTTTGTTTGATTGCTTCTCTAATCTAGCTACTTTTTTTTCTAAATTATTTTTTTGCAAAATAAATTTATCAATATCGTTTTGAGTTACCTCAATCTGCATAACATATAGTGGAATTTTTTCCAAAAGGTCATTTTTTTTCTTTTGAAGTCCAGCTAAATTTGAATTATCAGCTTTTGTTGAGTTTGTATCTTTTTGCTGTGCTTTTATGATTTGGATTTGGTTGTTTAAAGTTAAAATTTGATTTGTTAGGCTTAGTATATTTTCTTCTTGAGTTTTATTATTTTCAGCACCAAGAAGCATTACAAATGAGAGCAAGACGATAGTTAAAATTTTACGCATTTTCACCTCTTTTATCTGCTAAAAGTTTGAATGTACCTTCCTTTAAATCGTAGCTGAAAATTTCACCGGTTTCTATAATGTAGTGCCAGCCATAAATTTGAAGATTTCCTCTTTCATACTCCTCTTTTACATTTGGATAAGTCATTATATTTTCGATCGAATTTATCACATTTAATCTCTCAGTTAGCCACGCCATCTTTACTGGATCGTCGCTTGTAAATTTAAGCACTTCTCGCTTGATCGGCTCTATTAGCTTTATCCAATTTCTAACATTTGGCGTAGTTTTGAGCTTTTTTTCATCCATATAAAGCGCTGCACATCCGCCACAGTCAGAGTGCCCGCAAATAATGATATTTTTGATATTTAAAAGCTCTAATGCATATTCGATAGCCGAAGTCGTTGCCAAAAATTCCTCGCTCACTCTATAAGGCGGCACGATGTTTGCGATATTTCGCACCATAAAAAGCTCGCCTGGAAGGCAGTTTGTTATCAAATTCGGTACCACTCTTGAATCAACACAGGATATAAAAAGAGTATGCGGGTCTTGTCTATTTTGTAGACTTTTAAAGAGCTCTTCATGCTCCAAAAAGCCATCTTCCATAAATTTTACCGCACCTTCAAGTAGCGAGTCATCCATAGAAATTTATCTCCATTTTTTATATTTTTACGCGATTATAGCAACTTTTATTTAATCTAAAAAATACTTTAATATATAAATTTTTAACTAATATAATTTATTAAAATTCTTTTTATTCATTGTTTAATTATTTTAGGCTAAACTCATTCAAAAATTCATAAGGAGATAAAATGAGTCTGTATGATAGGAACTACGCAAAACAAAATCAAGAAGAACTTGCGTATTCTCAAAGCTCACTAAGTACTTTTATAAAACAAACTTATCAACTTTTTGCAGCATCACTACTTTCAGCTACAGCTGGCGCCTATGTAGGTATTAGCATTGCTGGCGTTTTTGCGGCAAATAGATTTTTGTTCTGGGGACTTGTAATAGTCGAGTTTGCACTACTTTTTGGCTTAATGGCAGCTAAACGCAAAGAGGGATTAAATTTAATACTTCTATTTGCGTTTACTTTCATAAGTGGCCTTACGCTAACTCCGCTACTTTCAGCGATCTTGGCTATGCCAAGTGGAGCTGGTATTGTAGCTCAAGCATTTGGACTAACAACAGTTGCTTTTGGTGCATTAAGTGTCTTTGCAATGAATACAAAACGTGACTTTACAACAATGGGTAAAATGTTGTTCATAACCTTAATTGTTATCGTTGCAGCAGCTATTATCAATATTTTTGTTAAAAGTACAATGTTTCAACTTGTAATCGCAAGTATTTCATCGATCCTATTTAGCGCATATATACTTTTTGATACGCAAAATATTATCCGTGGAAACTACGAAACTCCAGTTGAAGGAGCGGTTGCGTTGTATCTTGATTTTGTAAATCTATTTACATCGTTACTACAAATTTTAGGAATTTTTAATAGAAATGACTAAAGATGAGCGCATCTACAGAGTGATAGATGCGAATCTAAATAGGCTAAAAGAAGGGCTTCGTGTCGTTGAAGATATAAAAAGATATGTCTTTGATGACGCTAAGCTCGCCTACAAAATAAAATCCCTCCGCCATAAAGCAAAGATCCCACAAAAAGAATTTTTAAAATTTAGAAATTCACAAGAAGATGTCTTAAAAACTAGCACAAAAAGCGAGCAAGCTAGAGAAAATTTAGACGAGATAATCACTGCAAATTTCAAGCGTGCCCAGGAGAGCGCCCGCGTGCTTGAAGAGTGCTTTAAGCTTATAAATTTAGAACAAGCTGAGCTTTTTAAAGGTATAAGATATGAGCTTTATGAGCTTGAAAAAGAACTTTAACTAAAAATTTAAATCTTTTCTTGTATAATCGCAAACAATTATTTTTAAAAATTTAAAGGAAATTTCGTGAGTTTAATATTTTTGATCTTACAGTTTGCTCTAGCTGTCATCATAACTATCGCTGTTTTACTTCAAAAAAGCTCATCTATCGGACTTGGGGCATATAGCGGAAGTAACGAGAGTCTTTTTGGAGCAAAAGGACCAGCTGGATTTTTAGCTAAATTTACTTTTATCGTAGGTATTTTATTTATCTTAAATACACTTGCACTTGGATACTTCTACAATAAAGATCTAAAGCGCTCTATCGTTGATACAGTAGATAGCAAATCTCTAGTCGTACCAAAATCAAGCGACGTGCCATCAGCTCCTAGCGTACCACAAACTCCAGCAAAATAACAATGATAAAAACGTTTTTAGCGTCATTTTTGACGCTAACGTTTGCTTTTGCAGACGCCCATATCTTAGTTTATCATCGATTTGATGATCCAAGACATGCAAGCACTGATATTTCAGTCAAAAATTTAAGAGAACAATTTGAATATTTTAAAAACAACGGCTACGAAGTCGTAAAACTCTCTAAGCTAGTTGATGCGCTAAAATCTGGCGAAGAGATACCAGATAACTGGATTGTTATTACTATTGATGATGGCTACAAAAGCTTTTATGATAACGCACTTAATGTTTTTAAAGAATACAACTATCCATTTGCTATGATGATATATGTCGAGGCTATTGCTGGAAAATATGGTGATTATCTGACATTTGATCAGCTAAAAGAGCTGGAAGCCTACGGCGAGATCGGCTACCACTCATACGCACACCCAAGGATGACCAAACTTAGTGATGAGGCATTAAGAGAAGATTTTCAAAAAGGTATAGAAACATTTGAAAAGCATATGGGCTATAAACCAAAATTCTTTGCAGTGCCTTACGGTGAAATCGATAAAAGAGTAGTTGAGCTTGCAAAAGAATTTGGATTTTTGGCACTTCTAAATCAAAACTCAGGCGCTGTTTCAAGCAAGAGCGACGTTTACGATCTTTATAGAACGCCTGTGATGAACGGCACCAAAATAGCACTAACGTTTAATAGCAAATTTTTAAATGCTCAGTGGATATTTCCAGATAGCTATCCACAAAATAATGCAATAGATAAACTCATTATAAAAACTGATACAAACGCCAGTGAAGGTAGTTTTTTTATGACTGGCTTTAATGGCTTTAAAAAGGTACCCATGACAAATGGGGTTTTTGAGTGTAAATTTAACCCACCGCTTGATAAACGCAAAGTTTTAATATCACTAAAAATAGATCATCAACGAAGTACAAAACTTCTAATAAAGGACATCAATGCTAAATAAAATTTACGAAACACAAAAAGAGGGTTGCGAGAAGGCAATAGCTTCATTAAAACGTGACTTTACAACGCTTAGAACGGGTAAGGTAAACATTAATATTGTAGATCATGTAATGGTTGATTATTATGGTTCGCCAACTCCACTTAACCAAGTAGCCACTGTGCTTACAAGCGACGCTTCAACTATCGCTATCACGCCTTGGGAAAAAAGTATGATAAAAGCCATATCATCGGCTATCCAAGCAGCAAATATCGGTGTCAATCCAAATAGTGATGGTGAGAGTGTTAAGCTATTTTTCCCACCTATGACCGTCGAGCAACGCCAAGAAAATGCAAAACATGCAAAATCAATGGGGGAAAAAGCCAAAGTTAGTATAAGAAACGTAAGAAAAGATGCAAATGATGAAGTCAAAAAGCTTGAAAAAGACAAAGCTATAACTGAGGACGAGAGCAAAAAGGGACAAGATGAGGTTCAAAAGATAACTGACACCTACACTGCAAAAATCGATACTCTTGTAAAAGAAAAAGAAGCCGAGCTTTTAAAAATCTAAAATTTTTAGAAATTTTTCCTTATCTAGCTACTTTTATGTGGCTAGATATTCTCTCAAAATAATATTTCAAAAAAATATTTATTAGCAAGTAGTTTATTTTTTGTCTGTTGTACTTTTATCTATTAAATATAAATAAAACCTAGACTACATAAAACATAGCCGCCACTTTAACTTTAAACTATTTTCATGGATTGCTTTAGTTTAAATTCTTATTTTGGATTCGTCTTAAATTCTTTATTCAATATTATTAATTTTACATATATTTATACACAGGATTACTACCTATTATGTATTTTGGATGTGCTACTACAAATATTATTTTGAGAATTTAAGATAGTCAAAAATAAAATATAAAAACTCTTAAACTTTTCCTTATCTTACAATATCTTACTTTGAATAAGAAATTTACTACTATTTTTAGTTTTAGTAAATTTTGGACTGAATATTTATGGAAATTTTTTTATAGCCATTATGAACGATAAATCTAGGTAATGCTTTATAAAATATACAAGGAATTAGATAGATGGCCGGGAGATAGGGATTCGAACCCCAGGAGGCTTTCACACCTCAACGGTTTTCAAGACCGCCGCTTTCGACCGCTCAGCCATCTCCCGATTAAAGATTTGTGATTATAACCAACTTTGCTTAAAATTTACTATAATCACTAAATTTTATTCTGTTTTTTCTTTAATATATGTGGCTCCATCATTTATCTTTTCTTTAGTCCATTCTTTAGCATTATGAGTGTCTTCTTTTACACCATGCCAAGTATTTGAACAACCAGCTACGAAAAATGCCATGCATACTGCTAAAAGTAACTTTCTCACTTACTATTCCTTTGAGTAGTTATTTTTGAAGTTTGGAGGCGACACCCGGATTCGAACCGGGGATCAAAGCTTTGCAGGCTCATGCCTTACCACTTGGCCATGTCGCCGTTTTTTGGTGGTGCCCGAGACCGGACTTGAACCGGTACGGTAAAAACTACCGAGGGATTTTAAGTCCCTTGCGTCTACCATTCCGCCACTCGGGCTAAATTAATGGAGCGGGAAACGAGATTCGAACTCGCGACCCCAACCTTGGCAAGGTTGTGCTCTACCCCTGAGCTATTCCCGCGTTAAAGATTGCAATGTTACCCAAAAATTGCTTAAAAATTTATTTTACAAAATGTAAATTTCAAAATATTGTAAGGCATAAAAAGATAAAATACCAAATCTTTTTTGGGGTTATAGCTCAGCTGGGAGAGCGCTTGAATGGCATTCAAGAGGTCGGCGGTTCGATCCCGCTTAACTCCACCAGTGCTTTACTGTCTCTTTTGCTTAATACATTTTCACCATTTTTTACTAAAATTTATGCCACATATATGTAAAAATTCAGATTTCTTTCGCTAAATTACAAATATGCAAAATTTAAAACAATATGTCAGTGAAATTTTAAAAAGTCATAGTGATGGCAACGATCGCGTCTTTAGCTTTGAATTTGATGGACAAAAATTTTGGTTAAAACGTATTGAAAAAAACATTGAAGGTAGTTTTTTAACTAAAATTTTCAAGCCAAATCCTTATAAATCATTTGCCAGCGAGATAAAAAAACTTGAAATTTTAAACGAAGCCAAAGCTCCTGCCCCAAAACTCATTCTAAAGAGTGATGAGTTTTTCGTAATAGAAGATGTTGGTGAACCGATTTCTCAGCTTTTTAAGTATAGCAACGATGATAAATTTAAACATGAAATTCTATTAAAAGCAGCCCGCGCGCTAGCTGGGCTTCACGCATTAAATTTTGCGCACGGACGCCCGGCTCTTAGGGATATCGCCATAAAAAATGACGAGATAAAATTTTTAGACTTTGAGTCAAAATTTTTTAGCCATGACCTAGAGCTTCAAAAGTGTCGCGATCTGCTTGTTTTTATAGATGAGTTATTTCGTTTTAAAATTTCAGACGAGTTTGCAAGCGAAGTCATTAGCGAATATTTGGCAGCCGGAGGGAGTGAAATTTACGCGCGCTCACTACAGCTAATTATAAAATTTAAACCACTTTACTACTTGCTAAAACCATTTAAATCTCTAAATAAAAAGGATCTAAACGCAGCCATCAGAACCTTTGAGTATCTCTTGCCGATCGCCCAAAATAAATAGCAAATTTCTTACCAAATTTATCTCCTCTTAACAAAAAATAAAATAATATTCGCTATTAAAATTTAAAGGAAAAAAATGTTTTTAAAACGAGGAAAAATCATCTTCAACATCCACCTAATAATTGGGCTAATTGCGGCTATTCCACTAATATTCATGACTCTTTCAGCACCATTTGCGTCTTATAGAGAAGAGATCAAAAGTGCAATAAATAAAAATTTTATAAACTTAGTTCCTAGCGAAAAAGCAAATTTAAGTTTAAATGAACTCCTAGCTAAAGCAAAAAGTGAGATTCAATTTGATACGCTTGAAAGCTTACAAATAGGTGGAGCAAATGAAGCTTATCGTATAAGCATTACAAAGGATAAAAAACAATTAAATTTCTTTATAGATCCAAGAAGTGGCGAGGTGATCAGTGAGGACTGGGGTGAGAAATTTCGTATCATTATCTTAAGCCTTCATAGAAATTTAGGACTTGCCTTGCTTGATAGTAAAGTGCCAGCCAATATCGGCAAACAAATAGTTGCGGTTAGCTCTATCATCATGGCTCTGCTTGCTATCAGTGGCCTCATCCTCTACGCACCAGCGATCAAGCGAAATTTCTTAAATTCACTAAAAATTAAACCAAAAGCAAAGGGCTACGCCTGCTTCTACAACCTTCACACCAGCCTTGGCACCTACGTGGCGATCTTGCTTGTGGTGATGTCACTAACTGGTCTTTACTGGTCTTATGGCTGGGTGAGAAGTGGCGTAAATAGCATATTTTTTGATCTAAAAATAGCTCCAATGAAAAAAAGTCTACCGCAATCAAATTTACTCCCAATAAGCGACGAGAAATTTAAAGAGATCGAGGCTGCGGAGCAAATTTTTAAGGATAACGTCACGCTAGAGCTAAAATCGCTCACGATAAACGTGCCTGAAAACAACCAAAGCACCTACACTATAAACTACGAAACTAGTGAGAGCCAAGTGGGCAAACTAAAGCTTGACGCTAGCGCTGGCAAGATCAAAGAAAACAAGCTTGTTAGCAAGGCTGAAAGCATCCCAGAGGCAAAAAAGGCTGGGCGAAAAGTGCTTAGTCTGCACACCGGTGAGATGTTTGGCGAGATCGGCCAGATCGTATTTGCAGTATCATGCGTGATCGCAGTTTTACTAATAATAACTGGCTTTTTGATGACGATAAAAAGGACTAAGGCACTCTAAATAAAAGTAAATTTTTACCTTGCTTTGGGTAAGATTTTGAGAAATTTTTACTACAAACAAGAGAGAAATTTATGAATAGAAAACGCATCTACAACCCAAGTTCAAATGAAAATTTGACCGACAGAAGAGTCTTTAACGGTAACCCACACGGCATTTTGAATTTCACCAAGGCAAAATACGAGTGGGCGTTAAAGCTTTGGGACCTCATGGAGGCAAACACATGGTTTCCAAAAGAGGTCGATACCACCGACGACGTGCGCGACTACGCCTACAACCTCACAGAGGCCGAAAAGCGCATGTACGATCTCGTATGGAGCCAGCTCATCTCGATGGATAGCTTCCAGACAAACAACCTAGCTGACAACATAAACCCTTACATCACCGCACCAGAGATCAACGCCGTGCTAAGCCGCCAAGCCTACGAAGAGGCAAACCACAGCAAGTCTTACGCTGTCATGGTCGAGGCGATCTGCGACAACACCGACCTCATCTACGAGATGGAGAAGCACGACGACGTCTTGCGCGAGAAAAACGACTATATCTCAAGCGTTTATGAGGAGCTTGCAGGCGAAGTGACTGACGAGAAGCTGCTTCTTGCGATGGTTGCGAACCAAATTTTAGAGGGCATCTACTTTTACAGCGGATTTACAGCGATCTACGCTCTAGCTCGCGCTGGCAAGATGCTAGGCTCAGCGCAGATGATACGCTTCATCCAACGCGACGAGATCACGCACCTGCTTTTGTTTCAAAACATGATAAATTCAGTCCGCAAAGAGAGGCCTGATCTTTTCACGCCTGAGACTGAGGCAAAAATTTATGATATGTTTGAAAAAGCTGGAAATTTAGAGATCAAATGGGGCAAATACATCACCCAAAACCAGATAATGGGCTTTACTGATGATATCATCGAGCAATACATCCACTATCTCATCGACCAGCGCCTAGTTGCGATCGGTCTAAAGCGCAAATACAACGCCGCTCACCCGATCAAATGGGTCGATGACTTTGCTAAATTTAACGACCAAAAGTCAAATTTCTTTGAAGCAAAGGTGACAAACTACAGCAAGGGAAGTATCAGCTTTGATGACTTTTAAAAATGGCATCTTAGCCCTTGCCTGCGTGCTTTTTGTAGGATGTGCGAGTAGTAGTCAAAGGATAATCGATCAGGCAAATAAAAATAATCTCGAAAATTTCTACGCCTACAAGCTTGTCAAGATAAAAGAGACAAGCCAAGCGGAAGTCTATCAAGAGATGCCAAACGGCGAAATTGCACCAAGTTTCGCGCCACTAGGATCAGTGCTAGGAAATGACGTGATGCTTGGCATAAACAAGCAGTGTGGCTTTGAGCCAAAAGACCTAAAAGAGGTAAGAGTAGTTTCACATGATGAGGCTAGAGGTCTAGGCTTTGAGGTCTGGGTCTTTAATGATCCACTCTCACAGCGCGATGACAAGATCACAGCTATAAGCGTTATTTTAAAAGCTACACCAAACATCGGTGGCACGGATATAAACTGCAAAATTCCAAAAGACTGCCACGATGAAAAACCTATAACATTTGTATTTGGAAAATAAATGGACGAAAATTTAAACCTAATAAGCCTAACTTTAAAGGCAAAAAATGCTACCGAGCGACTAGAAGAGCTTGCAAATTTAGTTGAGGCTGCGCCTGAAAATTCGCTACTGCTTGCAAGCGAGCTTTGCATCAGCAGCTATGACTTTGACGGCTTTTTTGTAGGGGCGAACAAAGCGATGCTTGGTGGCATGATAGGTAGCTTTGATGCAATGCTGCTTGAGCGCTTGCAAGAGGCGCTTAGCCCAGATAAATTTCTTGGTTTTACGCACCTTACTAGCCTAAACAAAAGCGCAGGGCTCGCTCAAATTTCAAATCTAAATCCACACCAACCAAAGATTTATAACGAATTTTTGCTTCTTAACTCAAATAATGTCTTTCATTCACAATTTAAAGCCGAACTTTTTAGGCCAAATTTGGAGCATGAAATTTTTGCCGCTGGCGATGTGAGCGATATAAATGCATTTGATTTTAGAGGGCTAAAGCTTGGGGTGCTAATCTGTTTTGAACTACGCGATAGCAAGCTTTGGGCAAAGCTAAAAGGATGTGACATCATCATGGTACCTGCCATGTGGGGTAAGGCTAGAGAGGATGCTTATCTTAGCCTTTGCAAGGCTCTAGCTATCGCAAACAACTGCTACGTCATGATCTCAAGCTCTCTTGCATTAGAAGTTGCTGGGGTGTTTTTACCAAATGGCACACTTGTTAAAGAAACGATTTTTGATGCAAATTTAATAAAAGAGATCAAGACAAATTTAGGGATTTTATAAATTTTAAGATAAGTTTTAAATCGTATAATAACGATTTAATTTTTATTTAGGATATAAATTTTGACCCAACTAGAAGCGATAAAATGCCAAAATTTAGCTAGCGATATAGCCGATGAGATCACACTAAGTCCGCTTTTGTTCGATGCGATAGCTACCACTGAGCGCGAAATTTTTGTACCAATCACTGCACATGCTTATAAACTTGATGCTCAGCCCATACTGGGCAATCAATGGATCAGCTCGCCGCTAACTGTGGCAAAAATGACAATGGCACTAGAGTGCGAAAACATGGATAACATCCTAGAGATAGGTTGCGGCAGTGGCTATCAAGCAGCTATTTTAAGCAAACTTGCACACAGAATTTTTAGCGTCGAGCGAATAGAAAAGCTAGCCATGGAGGCGAAAAAACGCTTCGAGGCATTAAAGATCAGAAACGTGCACGTAAGGTATGATGACGGCAACAATGGCTGGCGAAGCTACGCACCGTTTGATCGTATCTTACTCTCGGCAGCTGCTGATGAGATCTCGCCAAATTTATTTAAGCAGCTTAAAAATGGTGGAATTTTAGTAGCTCCAATGAAAAAAGATGGCAAGCAATTTATCGCTAAATTTAAAAAAGATAAAGATGGAAATTTAGAAAAAGAGTACTTGGATGAGTGCCTTTTTGTGCCACTTCTTGAAGGTAGAGAGTAGCCCAAAATAAGGCAAAGCCTAAGCCTTGCCTAAATGTTAGAATTTATAAGTATAGCCTGTATAAATTCCTATAGTCGTATCTCTTAGCTGAGCTCCGCTATTTTTCTTATAAAAAGTCTTATCAGCTTTTAAGCCAAACTCGATCGCGTTATGTTCGTCAAATGAGTAGATGCCGCCCGCTTTTGCGCCAACTAGTAAGCCTTTGAAATTTTTCTTACTTGTTTCGTTATTAAATCTCTCTCTAACACTCAAGTAGCCAAGACCTGTGTATCCACCAAGAACGGCTTTAAAATTCTCAGTGATATTTGGCGTATAATCAACACCGCCTAGAAATTTATGCTTACTCCATTTTGCATCTGACTCACCAGCATTTTTCCTAGCTTTAAAGTCATAATAATAACCGCCATAAGCTCTATAGCTGTCAAAATCATAACCGCCATAAAAGCCAAGGCCATAGTGACCTTTTTTGAAGTTATTTTTCTCACTACTTGCTATGTTTTTTGTTTTGATTTTTGAGTTAAACGAATAATCACCTTCACCACCAACAAATGCACCTTGAGCTAGTGCAACTGAGCTTACCAAAGCTAGAACCAAGCTTGATTTTACAAGTAAATTTTTCATACCTCTCCTTTAAAAAATTTCTGAGATTTTACATCTAAGCTTTTAATCTATATAAAATTTAAATTTAATAAGAAATTTTATACCAAGTGCCAATTTATTACTAATAGTAAATGTAGTAAACGTGGGTATTATTAAGAAGATAAGAGCAGAAATACTTAAATTTAGCACAGCTTTAGGGCAAATCCTAAGCCCACAGCCATGCCAAATTTATTAAGTTACGCCCTAAAAATGCACCTTAAATTTCGCCCAAAAGCTTCTGCCCGGCTCATAAAGCCTCGTGCCGTTCGGGATAGTCTCGTAGCCTGCGATACCGCCGCCGTAGCCGCCTTTTGAGTTATGATAGGCGTATTTGGCATCGTTTAGGTTTTCCGCCGCTAGCAAGAATTGATAATTTTTGTATTTGTAGCCCGCGCTTAGCCCCAGCGTCCAAAAGCTATCGCTCTTGCCCAGGTCCATGCCGCCCACGTCGCCGTAGCCCTTTTGTGCGCGGTTTTGCGATGCGTTAGCGTAGAAGTCGGCTTTGACGAACCAGTCTGGCTTTTCTAAGCCGGCGCTTAGTTTAAACGCTAGAGGCGAAACCTTAGGCAGTGCATCGCCGTCTTTTAGGCCGCCCGCGTTTTTAGTTACCTTGCCGTAGACGTAGGATACTCCCGCCCCTAGCCTAAACATATCGTCTAGCAGCGTAGTGCCCTCTATCTCGCCGCCGTATAGCAGGGCGTCGGTATTAAATACGTTTGAAGACATACCCATAGGACTATACTTTATCATTATGTAATCATCCATCTTCGAGACGAAGAAATTTGCGTTTAGCTCGTAGTTTTTATCTTTTAGCACGGTGCCAAAGTCTAGTTGAGTGTTTCTTTCTTTATTTAGCTTGAGATTGTCGTCTTTACTCGTTTCCCAGTGATCTGGCAACCTTTGGGCGTGCCCTAGTCCTGCATAAAGCGTTAAATTTTGCAGATATTTTTCGTATCTAAAAAAGCCTGAGAATAAATTTTCTTTTCTGCTCTTATGCGTTTTTAACAGTTTTCTCTCGCCCGCGTCCAGCCTAAGTCCGCCAAAAAGCCCGTAGTCGTTTTCAAGGACGTATTCGTTTTGAGTGTATATCGTTTTATACGTTACCTTGCGCTCTTTTACGTGCGGCTTTGATAGGGCGGCGTCCATGTCGGCTTTAGATACGCCGGCTCCGCCCGTTCCGGCGCCTCGCCATTTAAAGGAGTCTTGCGAATAACCGGCGCCAATGAAGCTAGTTAGATTATCGAAATTTAACTCACCTTCTAGCTTAAAGCCGTACATATCGCGTATCGGGTGACTGATGCTATATCCCTTGCCGCGCCCCGTGCCCGGCACCACCGGACGCATGGTGAAGTTGTCCATTATATGATCGATTTGATGATAGTACGAACTTAGCCTGATCTTGTGCTCACCGACATCTTGTTCGAATTTTAGTCCGAAAGACTTGCGGTCAAACTGCACGCCGTCCCTCATCCTATCGGCATAAGCCGCTTCTCCATTACCCAGATCCGCGCTTAGCTGCAAGGCGGTAGTATCCGTGGGCGTTAGCGTGCCTACGAGCGAAACGCTGTTGCGTTTATAGTGCGTATGCATTTTCTGTCCGTCGCCGCTTTTATAATCGCCGCTCTGGTAGTGTCCGCCGGAAATTTCTAAGCTGCCCAACTCGTTACCCGCCGCTACGTCTGCAGCAGTTTCAAATCTTCTAAAACTACCGCCAAGTACGCTTACGTTTCCTCCAAAGCTCGGTTTAGATAGCCTTGCTATCTCTCCTATCGAAAAATATACCGCCGCTAATGAGCGCGCCGTATCTGACGTCTTGTGGGCCTTTTACGATGCGAACCGAGCTATAATTTTGCGCCGAGATGTAAGTGATGGGCGTATCCATGCGCATACCGCAACCGCCGTTTAGCGTGCTACCGTCGATTAGCACCGGCAGTCTGGCCGCCGTCTGCGAGCGGTAATAAACCTCGCTGCCGCCTCCGCCCTTGCGCTCCATCGTAAAGCCATTCAAATTTGAAAGCGATTTGGCGATGTCGCTGTTTTCCAGTATCGCACCATTGCCTACTATTTGAGCCTTTGTCGGTTCGTCAAGAACGGACTTTTGTATCTTTGCGGAAACGGTAACCGGAGCCAAGTCTATCGTTTCTTCAGCACCAAGCATTAAATTTGGTACTAAAGCAAATGCTAAAACGTAAGAAATTTTCATGTTTAGTCCTATGAAATTAATATTTAAAATTAAAATTAAAGCAAAAATGAACTTAAACAAAGTATAAATATTTATATAACATTAATTTTACAATACAGAAATTTGACTCAAATAGTATTATTTTAGTTGGACTGCATTAAATATATAAAGAAACGATTTTGGCGAATTAAAACCGAAGCAATCTCAGTTTTATTAAAATTTAGCATTATAAAACCGAGATAAAAATTTATAAAATCTCTTTTATGAGTAGTTGTGGAGTAACAAGTCCGCGGAATGAATTTTTTGATATACAAAAGATAATATCTATCATCTCGCCAACTCTAGCATGTCTTGTAAAGTTAAAGAATAGAGCCTCAAGTGTTTTATTATCCTTTTGCAAGATGAGCTTTAAGTGATTTTGATCTCTTCCTATAAGTCTTTCATTTTTAACAAGAGCATTTTTTATCTTAAAGACTGGGCGAGGATTCTTCTGTCCATATGGCTCATAAAATTCTAAAATTTCAAGCAGTTCAAAGTCGATCTCGCTTGGCATTATGTCACCAAGTAGCTCGTCTGAGCTTTTGCACTCTTGCATATTTAGGCATGAGCAACTTTTATTTATTGCTTCTTTAAATTTCACCAAATTTTCAGGCGCAAGTGTAAGTCCAGCCGCTCCTTTATGACCACCGTAGCTTGTTAGCAGATCTTCGTGGCTTGCTATGAGAGATAATATATCAAGCTTACCAATGCTTCTAGCGCTACCTTTTGCACGGCCTTTATCTATACTAAAGACGATAGCTGGCTTTGCAAAGTGCTTTGCTAGGCGGCTAGCTACGATGCCTATCACACCCTCGTGCCACTGCTCACCCCAAGTGATGATGACTTCATCGTCTTCTTTTACGTCCTTTAGCGAGCACTCAAAGAGTTGGCGCTCTTCCTCTTTTCTGGAGTTGTTAAATTCAATGATCATATCAAGATAGTTGTAAGCCTCTTCGATGCTCTTTGCACGCAAAAAATTAAATGAATTCATTGCATCGTCCATGCGTCCGGCTGAATTTATAAGCGGAGCTATAAGAAAGCTAATATCATCGCACTCAAATTTTTCCTTACCATAAAACTCTTTTATAGCATGAAATGCGGAACGCTTAGACGCATTTAGCTTACAAATGCCAAGACGAACAAGCATTCTATTCATATCTCTTAGCTCCATCATATCAGCAATTATCGCGATAGCTAAAAGCTCTAGAAATTTGCTCATATCGTAATTTAGCCCAAAAACATCCTTTAACGCTCCAACCAAATACCAAGCGACCTCAGCACCACAAATTTCAATATTTGGGAAGTTGCATTCTTCTTGCTTTGGATTGATGATCGCATAAGCTTCTGGAAGAACAGCTGGAGGCATGTGATGATCAGTGATAATAAGATCGATGCCTTTTTCTTTACAGATAATGGCCGCATCGTTTGCAGAGATGCCGTTATCAACGGTGATAATCAAGCTTATATCGGCTGAGAGTTCGTCTATTATCTCAGGATTTAGCCCATATCCATCTTTAAATCTATTTGGAATTTTTACTAGGTAGTCTTTCACGCCAAGATCATCAAAAAACTCAGCTAAAATCACGCTCGAAACAACACCATCAACATCATAATCGCCCACAATGGCTATGCGCTCGTTTTTCTCGATCGCTTCTTTTATGCGATTAGCGCCTTTATAGATATCTTTTAAGGCGCTTGGTGTCGGAATTTCACTAATTTTTTTATGTATGTCGTTACAAAATCTATGCGCTAGTAAATTCCTTATATCCTCTTTATTTAGC
The DNA here is from genome assembly GCF_002913715.1 of Campylobacter concisus. Taxonomy (NCBI): domain Bacteria; kingdom Pseudomonadati; phylum Campylobacterota; class Epsilonproteobacteria; order Campylobacterales; family Campylobacteraceae; genus Campylobacter; species Campylobacter concisus. The sequence goes on from NZ_PPCE01000001.1 coordinate 63,227, forward strand.
ATGGTTTTGGCAAGAATTTTTAAAGAACTTGCCAACTTTATTTAATGCTACTTGTTCACTTAAATTTACACCCATATTGCCAAAAATTTGGCTATAAAAATACTTCTTTCTCATCGCAATCTTTCGTCTTTATTTTGAATGCTTGGATTATATCTTTTTGAAATTTAATTTCTTATAATTTTAAATGAAAGTAAGATTTTAGGGCTCATGGCGAGCTTAAAAGCTTTGTTAAATTGATAGTCTTTACAAATTTAGCACACCAAAAACGACAAGCATTAGCAAAAATTTATACAATTAAATTTATAAATTTTTAAATGCTTTATGTCATAAAGTTTAAACCATTTTTATAAAAATTTATTCCAAATTTCGCAAAAACTCCGCGTATTCTCTAGAGCCTTGCTCTAAATCGTCCTGGCTCGATACGTAGTCCACACCCGGAGTCTCTTCGGCGCCGTAAAATGCGAAAAAGTCGCGGTAATCGGCGCGAAAATAGTATTTAAATGCAAGCTCAAAGGGCGTAAGAACCTCGCGCAAGCTAAAATGATAGCGTCCTTGCGGGCTGTAGTCGCTCTTTTTGATGCCTGCGGTCACGGCTAGCGCTACCTTGCGCCCCGCTATGCCGTCTGAACCGCGTCCGTAGGCAAAGCCATGCGTCATCACCGCGTCGATCCACGATTTTAAAATCGGAGGGCAGGAGAAGTTGTGAAGCGGAAACTGCAAAATGAGGGCGTCGTGGGCTCTGATGAGTTCTTGCTCGCGCGCAGCGTCGATGTTGCCGCCTGCGTAAACCTGTGTCAAATCATGAACACTAAAGCGCTGCGGCTCTTTGAGAGCCTCTTGTAGCAGGCGTTTGTTTATGACCGAGTTTTGGATATCAGGGTGTGCTAAGATGATTAGAGTTTTCATTTTTCTCCTTAAAAAATTTAGCAAGAAGTGGGATTTATTTGATAAATAATTGAATAAAAACAGCAAAATTTTTAAAAGAATTTTTAGAGCCAGATGGCTCTAAATTTAAGATTTGACGTTTTCTAAACTTGCCTTTATAAAGCCTAATATCACAGGATTTGGCTTAGTTAGACGGCTAGTAAATTCAGGATGACACTGTACACCCACAAACCACGGATGGCCTTTTAGCTCGATAGCCTCTATCAGTCCATCGCTCTCGCCACTTACCAAAAGACCATTTTTCTCAAAAATTTCTTTATATTTTGGATTTGCCTCGTAGCGGTGGCGGTGACGCTCTTTGACACTTTTTGCATTGCCATAAATTTCAGCTAGAAGTGTCTTTGGTTTTATCTCACAGTTATATGCTCCAAGCCTCATCGTACCGCCAAGTGGGCTTGTGTGCGTTCTTATCTGTTTTTTGCCATGAGCGTCGATAAAGCTATCGATTAGATAGATGATAGGGTTTTTACACTCTTTGTCAAATTCCATAGAATTTGCATCCTCTAAGCCCAAAACATCCCTTGCAAACTCAATTAGTGCTAGCTGCATACCAAGGCAAATTCCAAGATAAGGGATTTTATTTTCACGAGCAAATTTTATAGCCTGCATTTTGCCTAAAACGCCCCTTTCACCAAAGCCGCCAGCTACTAAGATGCCATCCACGTCTTTTAAAAGCTCATTTACATTGTTCTCTTCTATCTTTTCGCTATCTATCCAGCGTAAATTTACCCTAGCGTCTAAATTTGCTCCAGCATGGATAATGCCCTCAGTTAGGCTCTTGTAGCTCTCTTTTAGATCGATATATTTACCCACAAATGCTATTGTAGTTTCATTTGTTGGAGCGATTATCCTTTTTACTAGGCTATCCCACTTTGCCATGTCTGGTTTTAGCTCATTAAAGCCTAAATTTTCAGCGATTGGAGTTAGTATATCTTGTTTTAAAAATGAAAGCGGAATTTGATAGATACTTGCACTATCCAAGCTCTCTATAACGCAGTTTTTCTCAACACCACAGCTTGCTGCGATCTTATCTTTTAGCTCGCGGTTTAGTGGCATTTCAGATCTACAGATGATGATGTCTGGGGTTATGCCTATACGTCTTAGCTCACCTACGCTGTGCTGGGTTGGTTTTGTCTTTAGCTCGCCGGCTACTTTGATAAATGGCACAAGCGTTAGGTGGATATTTAGTGCTCTTTTTTTGCCAACTTCCACTCTTAGCGCTCTTATCGCCTCTAAAAATGGTAATCCCTCGATATCACCAACGGTTCCACCGATCTCAACTATGAGCACATCTTTGCCCTCGCCTGCTTTTTTGATGCGATCAACTATCTCGCCAACGATGTGAGGGATCACTTGTATAGTCTTTCCAAGGTAATCGCCTCTTCGCTCTTTTTCTATAACAGAGCTATAAACTCTGCCCGTTGTGAAGTTATTATCTTGACTTAGGCTCTCATCTAAAAATCTCTCATAATGACCAAGGTCAAGATCTGTCTCTGCGCCATCATCTGTAACAAAAACTTCGCCGTGTTCTAGCGGACTCATCGTGCCAGGATCTACGTTGATATATGGATCAGCTTTTAAAACACTTACTTTTAAGCCGGAATTTTTTAAAAGAGTCGCGATAGACGCAGCTGCGATGCCTTTTCCAAGTGAGCTTAAAACGCCACCTGTGATAAAAATATACTTCGTCTCTTTTGCCATTAAATTTCCTTAAATTTATTTATTTTTTAATTGCGGATTATACCCCTTAAATATTTAGTAAGGCATTAATCGTATAAATTTTAAAAATTATTCTTTAAGTCTTTTTGTTATAGACTTCACAAACTATGATAAAAAACTACCTAAACATCATTGCCTCTTTATATATAGAGGGCTTTAAAAACATGAAAATAGGCAAAAAATTATGGCTTCTCATAATAATAAAGCTTATCATCATGTTTGGAATTTTAAAAGCCTTCATCTTTAACGAGACTCTAAATACCAAATTTCAAACCGACGAAGAAAAAAGCGAATTTGTAATTCGTAATTTAATAAAGGAATAAAATGTCTGAGATGGATTTTGTTGACTGGTCTAGGGCTCAGTTTGCGCTGACTGCCATTTACCACTTTTTGTTTGTCCCACTTACTTTGGGGCTAAGTTTTATCATCGCCATTATGGAGACGATATATGTTAAAACCGGCGATAAAGTCTGGCTTGAGATAACGAAATTTTGGCTAAAGCTCTTTGGTATAAATTTCGCTATCGGTGTGGCTACTGGCATCATTATGGAGTTTGAATTTGGTACAAACTGGGCGAATTACAGCTGGTTTGTAGGCGATATATTTGGCGCTCCACTTGCGATTGAGGGCTTGCTCGCATTTTTTATGGAGAGTACATTTTTTGCCATTATGTTTTTTGGCTGGGAAAAGGTTAGCAAGAAATTTCACCTGCTTTCAACTTGGCTTGTCGCGATCGGTTCAAATTTAAGCGCACTTTGGATCTTAATCGCAAATGGCTGGATGCAATATCCTATAGGCATGAAATTTAACCCAGATACTGCAAGAATGGAGATGGAAAATTTCTTTGAAGTCGCGCTAAATCCTCTTGGCATTAGCAAATTTTTGCACACAGTAACTAGCGGCTACACTATCTCGGCTCTTTTTGTGATAGGAATTTCTGCTTGGTTTTTAATCAAAAAACGCCACATCTTGCTAGCTAAAAAAAGTATCGTCGTTGCTAGCGCATTTGGCCTTATCACTTCGGCATTTTTGTTACTTAGTGGCGATGAGAGCGCATATTTTGTAGCTCAAAAGCAGCCTATGAAGCTTGCTGCGATGGAGGGACTTTATAAGGGCGAGAAAAACGCTGGTCTAGTTGCCGCTGGTATTTTAAACCTAGCTAAAAAGCTTGGCGACGAGAGCGATGCCTTTTTGCTTGAGATAAAGGTACCTTACGCACTTGGCATCATGGCAAACAGAGAGCTTGACTCATTTACACCAGGCATGAATGACCTACTTTATGGCAACAGCGAGCACAATCTAATAAGCGTTGAAGAGAAGATGGCAAAGGGCAAAGTAGCTATCGAAGCTCTTAAAAACTACAAAGAGGCTAAAAAAGCAAACGACGAGAGCTTGATGAAAAGCTCACTTTCAAATTTAGAGAGCAACCTAAATTTCTTAGGATATGGCTATCTTAAAGATGCAAAAGATGCTGTGCCACCAGTTGCACTTACATTTTATAGCTTCCACATCATGGTTGCACTTGGCACTTACTTTATAGCTCTTTTTGCTATCACTCTTTATCTAAATCTCTCAAGAAAATATAAATTTGAAAACATAAGAGCATTTTTGTGGATCTGCCTCTTTACTATACCGCTTGGCTACATCGCAGCTGAAGCTGGCTGGATAGTAGCAGAGGTCGGTCGTCAGCCATGGGTGATACAAGATCTCATGACCGTTGGCGTTGGAGCTACGAATTTAGCAGACTCAAATATCAAAATTTCATTTATATTATTTGCTGTTTTATTTACGGTCTTGCTAATTGCTGAGATCAAAATCATGCTTAAGCAAATAAAGATAGGATTTAACGACCATGCATAGTTTAAGCTTAGAAAATTTACAAATTTATTGGTGGTTTATAGTTAGCCTTCTTGGCGGACTTTTGGTATTTATGATGTTTGTTCAAGGCGGTCAGTCGCTCATCTTTAGCCTTGGCAAGGACGAGCTTAAAAAAGATATGCTCATAAATTCTATCGGTAGAAAATGGGAGCTTACATTTACAACGCTTGTTATGTTTGGAGGCGCGTGCTTTGCGGCGTTCCCGCTATTTTACGCTACTAGCTTTGGTGGTGCTTACTGGGTTTGGCTGGCTATTTTATTTTGCTTTATCATCCAAGCTGTAAGCTACGAGTACCGCAAAAAGCCTAATAACTTCTTAGGCGCTAGAACTTATGAAATTTTCCTTTTCATAAATGGCTCACTTGGCGTTATCCTTATTGGCATGGCAGTTAGTACATTTTTTAGCGGAAGCGACTTTGTGCTAAATGAGCACAACTTTGTCGAGTGGAAGACTCCGTTTCGCGGTCTTGAAGCATTGGCAAATCCTTACTTGTATTTGCTTGGCATAGCGATGTTTTTCTTATCTCGCGTAGGTGGCTGCTTATATCTTATAAACAACATCGCTGATGGCGAATTTATACAAAACGCTAGAAAACAGCTAATTATCAACACCGTGCTATTCTTGCCATTTTTCCTAGGCTTTCTTGCTTGGATACTTATAAAAGATGGCTTTGCATACGACGCAAACGGCGTAGTTAGCCTTGTTGCTTACAAATACGCTATAAATTTGATCGAGATGCCTATCGCTGGCATATTGCTTCTTGTTGGCGTTGTTTTGGTGCTTGTTGGAATTTTCCAAGGGGCATTTACAAAAAGCATTCGTGGAATTTTTGCTTATGGCGTTGGCGTTACGCTTGCTGTAACCGCGCTATTTTTGATAACAGGACTAAATGGCACTGCATTTTATCCGTCATTTAGCGACCTTGCTAGCTCGCTAACTATCAAAAACGCAAGCTCTAGCCACTATACACTTGGCGTTATGGCCTATGTTAGCTTGCTAGTACCAGTAGTGCTTGCTTATATCATCATCGTTTGGCGAGCGATAGATAGCAAGAAGATCACACAAGATGAGATCAAAAACGATCATCACGCATACTAAGGATAAAAGATGTTAGAAGCAGGAATTTTTTTGATACTTTGGCCAGTGACACTATTTGCTAGCTATAAATTTGTTCTTTTTTCTCTTAAGAAATTTGACGCAAATAACTAAAATTTAGGGGCATTTGCTCCTAAATTCTTCTTTTTATTTTCACCCTTTAAAACAACTCTTTTATAAATTTATTTAAGCCACTTTTCATATAAGCGTTAGTTTTGTGTGAAATTTGGGTAGTAAGATATCATTAAATTTTATTAAAGGAGCGAAAATGAGCAAGAATTTCTTAGGTTCTGTTGCCCTTGCGGCTGTTTTGGTTAGTGGTCTTAGTATAGGCATCACTCCACTAGAGGCTGGAGTCCTGGCTCATCACGTAAAGGTTCAAGGCGAGCTTGGCTCAGTCTTTATAAATCCTTACGATGTATCGCCTCTAACTGCTATCATCGATAGAGCTGGCAAAGATATCAAAGATATCCATGTCAAAGTAAAAGGCAAGCCAGATGGCGGTATCGACATCGACTACAACGTCTCAGAGCATGCCCTGCTTACGCATGATGGTGTGCCTATTTGGGGCCTTTACCCTGACTATCTAAATGAAGTAGTCGTAAGCTACACATTTAACGGAGCTAAAAAGATAGAAACGTATAAAATTTACGCCCAGCCTATCGTCACATATAGCCGTGATTTTAGATTTTCTCACATGCAAAAGACTCGCGTCAAAAAGGTCGATCCTGCGTTTAAAAATAGGCTCTATCTCATCAACAATACGATCACGAGCGTTTATAAGCCGCTTGACTGGAAAAACGGCGGAGCTGCTAGCTGGAACGACTTTACCGAAAACTACATCGTAGATACCAAAGGCGAGGTCAGATGGTATCTTGACTATCAAAAATTTTACGACCGCAGCGAGCGCAGAGTGATGGATGGAGGCATGATGATGGGCTTTCATCAGCTAAAAAACGGCGATATCAGCTTTGGTATGGCTCAAAGATATCTAAGATATGACCTTATGGGAAAAGAAATTTATAACCGCCCGCTTCCAAGAGGCTACATCGACCTAAGCCATGAAGTTATGCCATTAAAGGATGATCACGCACTTCTTAGAGTTGGCAAATACAACTACCACCACAAAGATGGCAAAATTTCTCACACCATAAGAGATCACATCATCGAGGTCGATAGCACCGGTAAAGTGGTCGAAGAGTGGGATTTAAATGAAATTTTTGGTAACAACGTCTACCGCAGCAACCTCATAAAAGCGCTTGATGCTAGAGCTGTTTGCCTAAACATCGACATGGACGCAAAAGAGATAAAGATAAGTAATGATTTGCCATTTGGCGATATCACCTCTACTGGCACAGGCAGAAACTGGGCTCACGTAAATTCTATCTCATACGATGAGAGCGATGATAGTATCATCCTCTCACTTCGCCACCAAGGCATCGTTAAAATCGGACGCGATAAAAAAGTAAAATGGATACTAGCTTCGCCTGAGGGCTGGAGTGAAGAATTTAAAGCCAAAGTGCTAACTCCAGTCGATAGCAAAGGCAATAAAATAAAATGCGAAAACTCAAAATGCGAGGGCGAATTTGACTGGTCATGGACTCAGCACACTGCATGGCTAACGCCAAGATACGACAACAAAGGCAGCATAAAACACCTAAGTGTCTTTGACAATGGCGATGCAAGGGGCATGGAGCAGCCAGCCTTTAAAGAGGATAAATACTCCCGCGCGGTTGAGTACAAGATAGATGAGAAAAAGGGCACAGTCGAGCAGACTTGGCAGTTTGGCAAGGAGCGTGGCTTTGACTTTTATAGCGCAGTCACTAGCAACGTTGAGTGGCAAAAGGATAAAAGCACCTACTTTATCTCAAGCTCAAATGTAAATTTACTCCGTCCTGACAAGACTATCAAAATGGTCTTAGTTGAGATCGATCCAAAGACAAATGAGATCAAATTTGAGATGGATGTGGACTCTGCTTCAAGAGATGATGTCGCTTATAGGGCGATGGTTATTGATCCGGAGGTATTTAGTTATTAGCAGTATCTGGTGTGAGATTTTTCTCGCACCAGCTTTTAGTTGTTGTTTTGAAATTTATAGATTGCTTCTTTGATTCTAGTAAGGTTAAAATTTATCGCTCGCTCTAGCTCTGGCAAGTCTATATCTTTATCCGCTTCGAATGTTTTTACCATATCGCTTAGCTCTTTTATCTCATCACTTGAAAGAACTATGCTTTTAAAATTATCATCATCTATCTGGTCAAATTTTAAAAAGATCGATGCAAATTTATCTTTTAAAATTTCTTTATTTAGCTTTCTATTTTCCAAAGCTTTCTTTGTTCCACCATTTTTATTACAGGTTCTAAATATCGAATCTATTGTTTCATTCACTTCATCAAGTAAAATTTCTATTTTTTCACTTTGCATATAAAACTCTCTTAACTATAAATTAAATTTAAAATAAAAGCTAATCGCTCTTGTTTTGGAGATTAGAAGTTGTTTTACTTCTTCGCGTAAAAAGGAAAAATTAAAGTTGTATTTGTGAAGTTATTTTCATAAAAGTTTGCGCCAGAATTTAAAATTTTAGTTTGCATTGGCATCACTTTTATGCCCTCTGTTTTTGCGATCATTTTCTCATCCTTGTTAAAAAAATTTATCGCATTGTATAAATTTTCATAAGTCTTGTAAATTGTACCAGAGTACAATAAAGCCCTATAAATCAATATTTATAACACATTGATAATATTTTTACGTTATTATTTTGCATACTGCTTTGATTAAAATTACCAAAATTTCGTAGCTATTTAGCTCATCCTTTTTGGATAAATTTTAAAAATTTAATGTGTTATTTATGTAATAAAAAAATTTTTAAATTTGCAAAATTTTTTTAAAATCTTTGATACTTTATATGTGATAAAATCCTCTCAAATTTTAAAAAAGGATCAAATTTGAGAAGCGACATAATCAAAAAAGGCTACACAAGAGCTCCACACCGCTCACTTTTGCGTGCGACTGGGCTAAAAGACGATGACTTTGCTAAACCCTTTATCGGCGTTGCAAACAGCTTTATAGAGATCATTCCAGGCCACTTTTTCTTAAACAAATATGCACAAATTTTAAAAGATGAGATTCGCAAGAATGGCTGTATTCCATTTGAGTTTAACTGCATAGGTGTTGATGATGGCATAGCGATGGGGCATGGAGGCATGCTATATAGCTTGCCTAGCCGCGAAATCATCGCAAACTCGATAGAAACCGTGATGAACGCGCATGCGCTTGACGCACTTGTTTGTATGCCAAACTGCGACAAGATCGTCCCTGGCATGGTTATGGGCGCTTTAAGAGTAAATGTACCAACCGTGTTTGTAAGCGGTGGCCCTATGAAAAAAGGCTACACAAAAGATGGCAAGCCGATAGATCTTGCGACTGCGTTTGAGGCGGTTGGTAAATTTGAGACCAAAGAGATAGATGAGGCTGAGCTAAAAGATATCGAGTGCAACGCATGTCCAAGTGGTGGTAGCTGTAGTGGTATGTTTACAGCAAATTCTATGAACACACTTTGTGAAGCGATGGGCATAGCACTCCCTGGCAACGGCACCATCCTGGCGCTAACTCCAGAGCGTGAGGAGCTCATCAGGCAGGCTGCTCGTAGGATCTGCCAGATCGCACTTGATGAGAAATTTAAGATAAGAAACATACTAAATGAAAAAGCGATCCGCAACGCGCTTGTCGTTGATATGGCGATGGGTGGTAGCAGCAACACCGTTCTTCATATGCTAGCCATCTCAAGAGAGGCTGGCGTAAATTTAGACATCAAAGAGCTAAATAAGATCAGCCAAAACATCGCTCACATCGCTAAGATCAGCCCAAGCTTACCAAATGTGCACATGGAGGACATCGGTAGAGCTGGTGGCATGAATGCAGTAATAAAAGAAATTTCACGCAGAGATAATGGCATGCTAAATTTGGATAATCTCACAGTTAGTGGCGAAACTTTAGGAGAGCGTGTAAAGGTAAGTGACATCAAAGATGAAAGCATCATTCACAAAGTAGAAAACGCCTATTCGCAAGTTGGCGGACTTGCCATTTTATTTGGAAATTTAGCTGAGCAAGGCTGTGTCATCAAGACAGCTGGCATCGTTGGTGAGCGTAAATTTAGTGGCAAAGCGGTCTGCTTTAACTCACAAGATGAAGCGATTGCTGGCATCTCAAGTGGCAAAGTAGATAAAGGCGATGTCGTCGTCATCCGATACGAAGGTCCGCGCGGAGGCCCTGGCATGCAAGAGATGCTAAGCCCTACTTCACTCATCATGGGACGAGGCCTTGGCGCAGACGTGGCGCTCATCACAGATGGTCGCTTTAGCGGAGCGACAAGAGGTCTAAGCATCGGTCACGTAAGCCCAGAAGCGGCTGAAGGCGGCATGATAGGTTTGCTACAAGATGGCGATATCATCGATATAGACGTCGATAAATACGAGATAAACGTTCGCCTAAGCGAGGCTGAGATCGCAAAGAGAAGAGCAGAATTTAAGCCAGTTGATAAACCGCTAACCTCTCGCTGGCTAAGGCAATACCGCAAACTAGTCACAAACGCAAGCAACGGTGCAGTGCTAGAAGCATAAAAATTTACTATAAAAGCAAGGAGTGTCTCTTTGCTTTTATAAAAATATAAAAATTTCTTCATTTTTTTAAGGATACTAAATGCAACAAGATTTCTATTTTTATGCTGCCATATTTTTAGGAATACTATTTTTGATTGCGATATTTGTCATCTATTCATTTAATAGAGACAAACTCGAGCTAAAGCGAAATTTGGCGCAAAAAGAGCAAGAAAATTTTGAAATTTCATCAAATCTAACAAATTTAGTATCTAAAAATAGTGAAAATCTGCAGCTAATCAGTGAGCAAAAAGCAAGACTTATGTCAAATCACGAGCGAATAGACGAGCTCATCGGCGAGATCGATGCGCTAAAAACCAAAATAGCACAAAAAGATGAAGCCGAAGATGCGATGGAGCGCGTGATAAACGAGCTTAAAGAGAGTATCGGTACAGCAAATGAAAGGGCCAAGAATAACGAGGCAAATTTCACTGCAACACTAGCCGAGCTAAATCAAAATAAAAATGCTTTAGTTGAAGCAAGTGAGAGAGAAAATAGATTAAAACGTGATATGGCTGTGCTTAGAAATGAAATAGAAGCAAAAGAAAATAGCCTAAAAGAGCAAGAGGCAAATTTATTAAAAGTAAAAAATGAATTAAATTTGGAATTTTCTAATCTTGCAAATAAAATATTTGAAGAAAAAAGTGCAAATTTCACACAAAATAGCCAAAATTCTTTAGATCTTTTACTAAAGCCACTAAAGGAGCAAATTTCAACCTTTCAAGAGCGCGTAAATGCAGTCCATGACGCGTCAGTTAAAGGCATGAGTGCGCTAGGAACGCAGATCAAACACATAAGTGATATCGGCATCACTATGTCAAAAGAAGCAAACTCACTTGCAACTGCTCTAAAAGGTAGCAACAAAACACTTGGAAATTGGGGAGAAATGCAGCTTGAGCGGACGTTTGAGGCTTCTGGGCTCATAAAAGGTGAACACTACTTCACCCAGCAAAATTACAAAGATGAAGAGGGCAAACGCTTTATTCCTGATTTTGTAGTAAAAATCCCTGACGGCAAACATCTGATAATAGACTCTAAGGTCTCACTAATCGCCTATGAAAAAGCCATTAGGGCTAGTAATGACAATGAGTTAAATTTGGCTCTAAAAGAGCATATCGTTTCTATGAAAGGTCATATAGACAGTCTAAATAGTAAAAACTACGGCGATATCGTACCTGAAAGCCCTGACTTTGTGCTTATGTTTGTGCCGATAGAGCCAGCTTACCTTGAGGCTATGAAATTTGATAGCACACTTTTTGACTATGCATTTGAAAAACGCGTGGTTTTAGTCTCTCACTCTACCCTTATGCCTATTCTTCGCACAGTGGCAAATTTATGGCGCATAGAGCGTGGCAATGAAGAGGCCAAAAATATCGTAAAGAGTGCGATTAAAATTTATGATAAAGTCCGCAATGTGGCCGAGCATATGAATAGACTTAGCAATACACTAAATACTGCAAATAAACATTTTAATGCCCTAGCAGCAAGTTTTAGTGGCAGAGATGGTCTTGTCAGTAGGCTTGAAAATTTTAAACGTTTATCTCCAGATGAACAAAAAGAGATAGATATAAAAGAGATTGGTGTTAATAGCGAGTTAGCAAGCGATGATTAAAAAACGTGGCTAGAGAGCCTAGCCACATGGAGGTTTATTTTAAAAGACCTTGTTTTTTCATTTGGTCCATTACTTGAGCAAACATCTCTTTAGCTTGTTTGCAAGTAGCGTCTTGTTGCTCTTTTGGTAAAGAAGCTAGTTGATCCATTGATTGTTTCTTTTGATCTTCATACATTTTTACTTGTTGCTCTTGACCAGCTTGTTTGTAAGCTTCGACCATTTTGTCGATATCTGAGAAGTATGATTTGCAAGTATCTGTAAGATCTGCAGCGTTTAGGCTTAATGCAAAGCCAAGAGTAGTTAAAACTAAAAGTGATTTTTTCATCTCTTTCTCCTTGTGAAAATTTAAGGAGATTATATAACTTTTTTATTTTAAATAGATTTAAATTTATTAAATTTAGCCAAGGCGCCAGTCTTGGCTAAATTTTTTGGCTTTTTAGCCTAAGAATTCGCGCTTAAAATACTCTTTTGGAGCCTTGCAAAGTGGGCAAGCGCCTGGAGCTTTTTTGCCTCTGTGAACGTGTCCGCACACCTCACAAACCCAGATATCTTCCTCGTCGCTCTCAAAAAAGCCCTCTTCATCAAGCATCTTTTTAAGCTCTAAATACTCTCTTTCATGCTCAACCTCGACCTTGCCGATCGCGTTAAATAGCCTCTCAACATCTCTTAGCTCTTCTTCTTTTGCGATCTTTGCAAAGTCTGGATACATCGTCGTATGCTCGTAGTTTTCGCCAGCTGCCGCATCAAGTAAATTTTTATCCATCTTATCGATCGGATCGTTCATCAGCTCGTGATATTTTTTAAACTCAGCTCTTGCATGCCATTTCTCATTTTCAGCTGCTTCGTAAAAGTGTCTAGCTATCGCGTGATAGCCTGCTTCTTTGGCTAGATCGCCGTAAAGCTCATACTTATTTCTAGCTTGTGACTCGCCAGCAAATGCCTTCATCAAATTTACAGCTGTTAAATTTTCAGTCACGCACTTCATCTCTTCGCCACAACAGGTTAGTGTGCCGCCGCCAACTTTTTGAACTTCGATCTCGTTGCCGCATTTTTCACATTTGTATGTTTCGTACTGTCTCATTTTGACTCCTATTTTGATAAATTTTAATTGGATTATAACCAAATAATTAAAATAAGTAAATAATAATTTTTATTGATAACGTATATTATTATTTTATTTTTTACATAAAATTTGTGTGAGTTTTGTTACAAATGGAGAGACTAGCAAAAGCACAGGATACGCCACTACAAAGGCTTTTACATAAGCGATTAGCCAAATTTTCACAAAGCCATCAACAAAGCCAAGATTTAGATACGTCAGCACAAATGACATAAAAAACGCCATAAATGCTGACATTATAAACGCAAAAACATATCTATAAAATTTCGCCGGTATCATGAAATTTTACCTATCAACTCCTCTAGCCTCTTTGCATGATCAAGCGCCTTTTGCCTCATCAAAGCAAGCTTTGCCTCATCGTGCCTACTCTGATATGATAGCCCTCCGCTATAAACATAGCCTGCAAACTCCATGCCACACATATTTGCTAACGCCCTAAGTGGCGGTAAAAACTCCTCTATCTCGTAGTGCTGAAGCGCCTCTTTTTTATAAAGCTCCTCAGGTGCTCCAGAGGTAAATGAAAGCACCAGCTTTTTGCCACGTAGCTTATCTCCCTTGCTGCCATGAGAGAAGCTATGAACTAGCACGTCCTCAAACCACTTTTGTAAAAGCGATGGCACGCCGTACCAGAAAAATGGATAAACAAGCACGATCACATCAGCCTTTACTAGCTTTTTTTGCTCGGCTTTTACGTCTATCACGTAGTTTTTATAAAGCTCGCTTAGTATGTCAAATTTAGCCTCTGGCACCTGCTTTTTTAGCTCGCCCAATATAATCTTATTTGCAAAGGAATTTTCAAGGTCAGTGTGACCTGATACAACTAAAATTTCACTCATTTTTGCCCCTTAAATTTACTTGCAAACAAAGCTACTTGCCTTGCTCACGTCACCGCCCACGTATGTAGCCACCTTTGGATACGCACACACTAAAAATTCCTTGCCAGCGTAGGTCTTGCTTTTTGCTAGCATGCTCTTTGGCGCTTCGCCCTTTTCATGCCACGCTTCAAGCGCACTAAGCGGATCGACGTCATCTATGCCGTTGCCGCCACCGCAGTGGTTCATCCCAGGTAGCGCAAAAAATGCCGCGAAATTTTGGCTATTTTCATTATTAGCCTCTAGCTTTTTAAACCAATCCCTTTGATCTTTTGCTGAGAAGACTGGGTCTGAGACGCCAGTTACGATGATTAGCTTACCGCCATTTGCGCTAAATGTGCTAAGGTTTGTTGAGATGGCGTCATTTATCGCCGCGGTCTCGAAAGTCTTTGGCGTGTCTTTGTCAAAGTCAAAATTTATCGTGTCAAAATTTGGCTGTGCTGGCGTTAAAAAGTAGTAATTCACCGAGCCGCTAGAAAGCGTGATATTTCTAGCGTTTGGCTTGGCGCTTTGTGAGTCGCCCAGCTTCCATTGCCTCCAGCCCTCAGCGCTCACGCCTGAGTCGTAAAACCAGCCACTATAAATTTGCTCGCCCTTGCTGTTTTTGGCTCCGTTAAAGATTTTTTCGATCGCCTCTATCTTTTGCTTATCTAAATTTAGACTTTTTGGATCAAATTTGCACGCCTCCCAAGCATTGATGATCCCATCTTTTAGTCCGTCTAAGGCGTCACATTTTTCTAGCACGGCTTGGCTTAGCTTGTTAAGATCGTCCTTAGTTAGGGCATTTGCAAAAATTTTCTCGCCTTTTTCATTTTTTGGAGCTATCTTCATAAGGGCTTGATTGTCCCACTGCTGAGCGATCGCCGCGCGAGATAGCCTAAAGCCAGGGTTTGCAGCGATGACACCATCAAATTCTAGTGGATAACGCTCGGCCGCTATGAGCGCTGCCCTACCGCCATTTGAGCAGCCCATGAAGTAGCTATGTTTTGGCTTTTTGGCGTATGCGGTGACTAAAATTTGCTTAGATGCGTCCGTAACCTTGCCAATCGCCTGATAGGCGTAGTCTAGCCTTGCTTGCTGATCTAGTCCAAACTCTGCCGTTGGTTTTGGGTGGCCTGAGTTTGTAGTAACTACCGCGTAACCTCTAAGAAGCGCTGGCGTGGCTGTGCTTGTGCGTATCGGCACTGCGCCAAGAGCAGGCGCTACAAAGCCGTCCATACCGCCTCCGCCTTGAAATAAAAACTTCTCATTCCACTGCTCTGGCAGCCTTAGTTCATAGTCTATCGCATACTCTTTGCCGTCACTTCCGGTGCGCTTATAGAGTTTGCCATGCACCACGCAGTGAGGCTTTGCTTTGATAGTGTTTTTACTGCCACCAGTTAGCGCAGACATCTTATCGGCTGATACTTCGCCACTCTCACTCCACACCGCATCTATCATCTCGTTGTTTAAAATTTCCACATCTTTTAAACTCTCGCATCCTGCCCTATCAAGGGCAAAAGCCGTGCTACTAACAAGCACTAGTGCGCAAAAAAGTGAAATTTTCTTCATAACATCTCCTAAAATTTTATCTTGCTAAATGAGATCTCGTTCTTAAGACCAAAGCCGTCAAATTCCTCTATCAGCCCTGCTCGCTCTTTGGCATAAGCCTTGTAGTTTTCGCTGTGGCGGTAGCTCTCAAAGCTAGCTTCGTCTTTGTAAATTTCAACCAGCACCCACTTGCTAGGTGCCTCTTTTTGACTAAAGGCAAACTGCGCGTAAGCACCCTCATCTACGCTTTTTTGCATATATTTTTTGATGATCTTTTCAAATTTCGCATCGCTTTTTGCCTTAAGGCTTAAATTTGTGATGTGAAAGTAGGCATCTTTTAGGCGCTCTGGCGTTAAATTTTTAGAAAAAGCAGCCCTCTTTTTCACGCTGATAGCCTTTTTGCTAGCTAAAATTTCAGCGCTTGCGCTTGCAAATTTCTTAAAATGCGCTGAGCTTATATGCTTTTTATAAGCCGCCTCGTCCTCGTAAAACTCAAGCACATAAAATAGCTCTGGCTTGCTCTTTGCGCTCGCAAAAAAGATCGCCTGTGTGCCTGGCTCGCTCTTTGAGCTAAGGATATTTTCCCTGCCAAGCTGCTTTAGCAAGCTCTTGTTATTTGGCGTTGAAAGCAGCTCGTATAAGCTCACTTTCGCCTCCGCCCCAAAGGCAAAAGCTGCCGAAAATACTAATAAAAATAGCTTTTTAATCATCAAATTTCCTTAAATTTATTTCTCAACCACTCTTTTAATCCAAGCAAAAAGCTCGTCTAAATCGTAGTCGCCGCCATGTCCTTGTCCCCAGACCGCTTCAAAATCAACCTCTTTGCCAGCATTTTTAAGCGAAAGCGCGAGCATAGCAGGTACGGCAAGGGCTAAGTCGGTGTCGTTTGTGCCCTGTCTTATGCGGTAAAATTTCACCGAATTTTTATTTTTGACGTAGTTCATCGCATTCATCATCTTTATGACGCTAGCCTCCGCCATTTCGCCCTCGCTTCGCTCTTTTGCAAATTTAGTAAAGTGCTTTGCAGGCGTTTTGCTATCACCAAAAAGGTCGTTTTCTGGATTTTCTAGCCCAAGGCCGTCAAAGGCAACCACCGCTTTGGCACGTTTTAGCGAAGCGATGAAGTCTTCTAGCTTAAAGGTATATCCAAGCGAGCAGCCCTGCGTGTCAAGTGTTATAAATTTAGGCGTTAGCGTGCTTTTGTCGCTGCTTTTTGTAGCGGTAAATGCCCTTGAGATGAGAGCGCTTATATACTCTTTGAAGCTACCCTCGCCATTTTCATCAAGGCTTAGCGCGTGGCCTTTGGCGTCTTTTAAATTTAGCGAGTTTAGATAGGCTGGAAATTTACTCTTTAGCTCGCGTGAGAGCTCTTTTTGCGTGGCGTTTAGCTCGCCTGTGATCATCTTTTTTGGCTTTTTGCTTCTGTCATTAAAAGAGCTCGCATCAAGACTTGTAAAATCAATCATTTCAAATTTATCCAAATCCCCAAACATCCACTCATACGCCTCGTCTTCATGCTCTAAATTTGTCACGGGGCAGTAGGCTGAGACGGCATAAATTTGATCGTCCGCCTTTGCAGCGCCTAGCTCTTTAAGATATGGCTCATACTCTTTTGCATTTGCGCTAGTGCCAAGAAGTGCCGACATCGCGCCGCCTGCGCTCGTGCCGTTTGAGATGATCTTATTTGCGTCGCCTGGCATAAATTTGTCGTTAAATTTAAGATATCTAACGGCCGCTTTTAGATCGACTATCGCAGCTGGCGCTTTGCCGATAAATTTCTCGCCATCCTTTAGCGTCCTGCCCCTAGCGCCAACGCTTGCCACGACGTATCCTCTAAGAAGCGCTTCAAGGGTGGCATTTGGCTTTTCGTTTTGGATTTCTGGTTTTTGTGGCATTGCGCTCATGTAGCCGCCGATCGCGTTTGGCATAAAGATAGCCCCTTTTTGGTCGCTAAATTTACCCTCTGGCACATAGAAATTTAGCACCTCATAGTCACTAGCTGGCTTTGCCACATAGACTATGCCCTCATAGGCTCTAAATTTAAGCGTCCTCTCGCCAACTTGCACGCTTTTTAGCTCAAATTTCTTTTCATCAAATTTAAGCTCGCCGCCAAAGCAAGTGCCTACCAAACAAACCCCTAAAATAGCAACTCTAACGCATTTCATGATCTGCCTTTTTATTTTGTCCTACTTTTGCTTTACTAGCCTTAGCGTAGGCTACCAAGGTTTTAGCGCCTAGTTATCTTTTGGCTCGTATTTGACCGCATAGTCAAATTTAGGCTTACTTAGGCTAAACTCAAAGCTATCTCTATCGACCGAGCCAACGCAGTAGTGGCTATCATAAAGGCGAAGCAAAAACTCCGCCATCTGCTCGCTCGTGTGGTACTTTTTAAACGCTTTGTCGTAGTCGTAGCTCTCTTTGCTAGTTGCCACCATGCCAAATTCTGTCTTTGTGGCAGCTGGGGCCAGCACTTTTGCCTGCATCTTTGCCTGCTTGTCCTGTGCTAGCTCGTGGTAAAGTCCCTCGCTAAAGGCACTTACGAAAAATTTGCTAGCGCAGTATGTGACGGCATTTGGCACGATTTTGTAGCCGCCTATCGAAGAGATGTTTATAAGCTGTGTATCTTTGTCTTTATATTTTTTAGTAAAGAGCGTTGAGAGCGTCACAAGAGCGATGATGTTTAAATTTATCATCTGCGTGATTTTTTCTAAATTTTGCTCGCCAACCTTGTTATAGTCGCCAAAGCCAGCGTTGTTTATAAGCGCTTTTAGCTCAAATTTTTCTAATTTTTGCCAAAGCAAGAGGGCATTTTCTTGCTTTGAGAGATCGCAAAGCTCTATCACCACATCGACATTTGCAAATTTAGCTATCTCGCTTTTTAGCTCCTCTAAAAGCTCGCCGCGCCTTGCAACTAGGATCAAATTCTCCCCACGCCTTGCAAATGCCTTTGTCGCGGCCGCTCCTATGCCTGAGCTTGCTCCAGTGATGGCGATGTATCTTTTCACTTCACATACTCCACTGGGCTATAAATTTTCACACCCTCGCTGTGGTCATCTTGTGCTACTTGCACGATCACTTTAGCGATGTCAGCTGCCTTCATCGGACGATACTCGTCAAAAAAGCCTTTTGGGATAAATTTAAACGCCTTTATCGCCAGATACTCGCCAAGTCTAAATTCCTTTCTCTCAGCCTCGATAAGTGGCAGTCTAGCGATATGAAATGAGCTATATCCAAGCTCTTTTATCTTTGCTTCTGCTTGACCCTTTGCCTTTAGGTAAAATGAGCCTGACTTTCTGTTTGCGCCTGCAGCTGAGAGCAAAACAAAGCGTTTCGCGCCGCACTCCAAGCCAAATTTGGCGAAATTTATCGGATAGGTCACATCGACTTTGTAAAACTGCTCTTTGTGCTTTGCCGCTTTCATCGTCGTGCCAAGCGCGCAAAAGACGTCATCAGCGATAAATGGCACCTCATCTTTAAAATCATCAAAATTTACTATCTTTACTTCAAGCTTTTCATGGGTAAATTCTAGCTCATGCCTAACAAGGGCGACCACCTTGTTATAGTGCTCACTCCCACATAAATCTTTTAAAATTTCACTTCCCACAGCGCCGCTGGCTCCTGCTATAAGGGCGACTTTTTTCATGTTTATCCTTTGTAAATTTTGGATAAATTCTATCTCGCTAAGGCAAAAATTTCGCTTATGGCCTCTTTTGTATAAATTTGCTCCAAGCCCCTGCCCTTGGCGTAGTCATAAACTAGCGCCATGATCTCGTCTAAATTTGACTCATCAACGCCGATTTCAATTAGGCTTGTTGGCGTGCCGATCTTGCTAAACCACTCTTTTAGCTTTTCAATACCTGCCTCTGCGTCATCTACGCCAAAAATTTCTTTGCCAAAGCGCTTAAATGCCTCTAAATTTCTACTCTTATACCACTTCATCCAAGCTGGCATCACGACACTTAGCCCAGCCCCGTGCGCGCAATCAACCACCGCACCTATGGCGTGCTCGATCATGTGATTTGGATAAGAGTAGCCAGCTGTGCCAACGTAAGTTAAGCCATTTAGCGCCATCGTAGCAGCCCAGGTAAACTCACCTCTAGCATCGTAATTGTCTGGCTCTTTTAGTAAAATTTCAGTCGTTTTCATAACGGTTTTTATGTTTGCTTCGATGTATAAATTTATGATCTCAGGCTGAATGCTCGCCGTAAAGTAGCCCTCGATGCTGTGAGCGATGATATCAGAAGCAGAATAGACCAAGTACTCCTTGCTAACACTCGCTTGAAGAAGCGGATTTATCACTGAAACTTTTGGGTAAAGACAAGCTCCGTGCATAGCAAATTTCTGTTTCGTGGCTTCGTTTGTGACGACCGAGCCGCCGTTCATCTCTGAGCCAGTTGCCGCAAGCGTTATGATGTCAAAGATCATAAGCGCTTCTCTTGGATCTTTGCCGGTAAAAAAGTCCCAAACGTCGCCGTTATATTTAACTCCAGCAGCCACAGCCTTTGCCGTGTCAAGCACTGAGCCACCGCCTATGGCTAGCACACTATCGACACCTTGCTTTTTAGCTAAATTTATAGCCTCATTTACCTTGCTTAGCACCGGATTTGACTTCACGCCACCGATCTTGCAAAACTCAATGCCATTAACACTTAGACTCTTTGCTGCGACATCAAAAAGGCCATTTTTTATGATCCTATCGCTGCCATAGATGATAAGCGTCTTTTTAACGCCAAATTCCTTCATATATCTGCCGATATTTTGCTCTTTGTCTTTGCCAAATTCTATTTTTGTAGGGTTTAAAAAGCTAAAATTTTGCATAGTTTCTCCTTATTAGTTTTAATGATTATAGTTTTGCAAAGCAAAAATTTTTGTTAAAAATAATGAGTAGAAATTTAAAAATTTCTTAGTTTAATAGGAAGTTTTGAGATGATTTTTTTCGGATCAAAGCTACTTTTAGCATCAACTAAATTTCCAAAATTTTCACCTGTGCTAAGGAATTTTTGCAGATAATAATTACCTCTATAACCAAACTCGTAAAGAACTTCAGACATCTGAGCTATATCAATCTCACTTAACAAGTCTGCATGTACAGTCGTTCTAACTTCAAAGTCAAAATTTATTTCAAGTAGATATTTTAGTGTGCTAATAAATTTTTCATATAAATTTGAGCCAGTTATGCCCGTAAATTTCTCTTTTGGTGCTTTAAAATCAAGTGCGATATAGTCAATCAGCCCTTCACCTATCGCCTCTTTTAAAATCTCAATATGAGAGCCATTTGTATCGACCTTTAGGTAAAAATTTCTTGACTTGACCTCTCTTGCAAGTTTTAAAAACAAAGGATTTGCTGTGCATTCGCCACCGCTAAAGACAATGCCATTTAGCTTGCCTATGCGGCGATCTAAGAAGTTACAAACCTCATCCATTTCTATATTGCCATTTGAATTTACAACTTCTATATTGTAACAATACACGCATCGCATATTACAGCCTGCAAACCAAACTACCGCAGCCACTTTGTCTGGATAATCAAGCGTAGTAAATGGCGTTATACTAAAGACTTTATGCAAATTTATGGACCTTTTGAGATTTAAAAGGCACAGAAGATTGTGCCTTTTTTATTTGAGTTTTTATGTTTTTATTGGCTGCGGTGATTATCTTTTGCAGCAACTTGCGTATTCGTCAAATTTAATACGCTCTTTATGCTCGCCTTTTTTACCAAGGTTAAAGCTCTCAACTGGGCGATGATAACCCATAACACGAGTATAGACTACGCATTTTGTGCGTTTATCTTGTACTTTTTCTAAAATTTCTTTTTCTGTCATTTCCTCTCCTTATTTGGAATTGTTTTTCTCTTTTTCTATTAATTCTGCATCGCAAAGCGGACAAAATTCATGCTCTCCGGCAATGTAACCATGTTTTGAACAAACACTAAATACTGGCGTTATCGTGATATATGGAAGCTTATAATTTGAGATTATGCTCTTTACAAGCTCCTTGCAAGCTTTAGGTGAGCTGATCCTTTCTTTCATATAAAGGTGAAATACTGTGCCGCCAGTATATGAAGTCTGAAGATCATCTTGCAAATCAAGTGCCTCGTAAGCATCATCTGTAAAATTTGCTGGAAGCTGGGTTGAGTTTGTATAGTAAATATTCTCCCCGCCACCTGCTTGGATGATGTCTGGATAGCGCTTTTTATCCTCTTTAGCAAAGCGGTACGTTGTGCCCTCAGCTGGAGTCGCCTCAAGGTTGTATAAATTTCCAGTCTCTTCTTGAAATGTCCTTATCTTATCGCGCAAAAACTCGACCATCTCAATAGCAAAATCGCGTCCAAATTTTGTTGAGATATTCTCTTTATCATTTGTGAAATTTCTAAGAAGTTCGTTCATACCATTTATACCGATCGTACTAAAGTGGTTATTAAAGTGCTTTAGATATCTAGCCGTATAAGGATAAAGCCCCCTGTCATACATCTCTTGTATAAATTTACGCTTCTTTTCAAGTGTCGATTTAGCAAGCTCCAAAAGATAGCTTAGCCTGTTATAAAGTGCGACTTTATCGCCTTTGAAGTTGTAGCCTAGGCGAGCTAAATTTATAGTGACAACGCCGATAGAGCCTGTCATCTCAGCACTACCAAAAAGACCACCGCCTCGTTTTAAAAGCTCCCTTAGATCAAGCTGCAAACGGCAGCACATAGAGCGAACATGTCCTGGTTTGTAGGCTTTTTCGTTTTCTATCTTATTGCCATTTTCATCGTAAGTATATTGTGAACCGATAAAATTTTGAAAGTAGCTTGAGCCCATTTTGGCAGTATTTTCAAAGAGCACATCCGCCACTTCACTATCCCAGTCAAAATCCTCTGTAATATTTACCGTTGGTATCGGAAATGTAAAAGGCTGTGAGCACTTGTCGCCAGCTGTTAAAACCTCGTAAAATGCCTTATCTATGCGTGCCATCTCTGGCTCGAAGTCCTTGTAGGTCATATCGATTAGTTTTTCTCTGCCACGCTCGTTTGCTTTTTTCAAAATTTTCTCATCTTTTACGTTTGTAAAAAGGTGTATATCATCGCTCGTTGGGATCTGATCTCTTAGATCACTTGGGCAGGTGATGTCTATCGTTACGTTTGTAAATGGGCTTTGTCCCCAGCGCGCAGGGACGTTTAGGTTAAATATAAAGCTAGTTATCGCCTTTTTGATCTCGGCGTCGCTTAGATCGTCTTTGAAGACGTAAGGCGCAAGGTAGGTGTCAAAGCTAGAAAACGCCTGAGCACCCGCCCACTCGCTTTGCAAAATTCCTAAGAAATTCGCCATTTGATAAAGCGCCTCTCTAAAGTGCTTTGGCGCCTTGCTCTCGACCCTGCCACGAACGCCGTTAAAGCCCTCATTTAGCAAAGCTCGCAAACTCCAGCCAGCGCAGTATCCTGTAAGGCAGTCAAGGTCGTGGATGTGGTAGTCACCATTTCTGTGAGCAAGACCTTCTTCTTTGCTATAAACAGCGTCTAGCCAGTAGTTTGCTATGACTTTACCAGCGGTGTTGTTGATGAGTCCTGCGTTTGAGTAGCTTGTATTTGAGTTTGCAGAAATTCTCCAGTCGGTGCCGTTTATATACTCATTTATCGTTTGGGTTGAGTTTATGTAGGTCGTATCTTCGTTTAGCCCTAAAATTTGCTCACGTTGAAGCTTATGTGTGTGGCGGTAGAGCATAAAGCTCTTTAAAACGTCGAAATATCCGCTATTAAATAGCTCTTTTTCGATCGCATCTTGGATGTCTTCGACTGTTATCGCGCTTGATTTTTGAAAGATATCTTGGACAACATTTGTAAAAACTTTCTCATCATAAGCTAAATTTTCACTAGCAAATGCTTTTTTTATCGCATCTACTATCTTATATGCTACAAATTCTTGTCTTGTGCCATCTCTCTTCAAAATCTCACGCATTACTCGCTCTTTCTTCTAAATTTTTCAATATAAAGTTTAAAAGTATAGGACAAGAAAGCTTAAACAATAGATAACTATTTTATCTTGTTTAATAATATTTATCAAAAAATATAAAATTTTAGAGAGTTTTCTTAAGTATATTTTTACGTGTTTTAAGTATATTAAACTAAAATTTGATTATTTTTACTTAAATAATTATTTTAATTTTAGTTTTTAAAAATAGTATATTAATTAGACTATATAGCATTATGGCTATTTAATTTTATAGATATCCAGAATATATTTTTCTATATCTGCTTCGCTTGGCGGAGATAATAATTTTTGAGTTTTTAATTGTTTTATATCTATTTTTCCATATATAAGATCCAACATATCAAATTCCATTTCTAAAATAATAAATTTATTATCTAACCATTTTGCAAAAAAGAGATATTCTATATGTGAACTAATATTCTCTTCACAATTACTATATTCTTCTACTGTTTTTGCTATTTCGCCACTATCCTGCATATATTTTATGGTGCTATCACTCCAATTATTATCTTTTATATTCATTTCTATAAACTCTTTTTCGTAAACTTTTTTACATATATCGACAAATCTTTGCTTTGCTTCTACTGCTTTTAAAAAACTATCTTTCCATAATTTATAATCAGGTTCTTGAATATGCAAAATTTCTTGATATTTTTTCATGTTAGATGAATATATTTTTATTATATTTTGATAATTATCTCTTTCTGAAATACTTTTAGCATTATCTAAATACTTGTATAATGCATTAAGTTCTTGTCCTATTTTATCAATTGGCAAGATCAGAGTTTTTTTAAATTTTGTTCAATATTATTAATATTTTTTATTTTAAAAATATTAGAGATATTTTTATCGAGCAATAAGTCAGACAACATACTTTTATGAGAAATATATTTAATTGTTGTATTTGTATATAAATTTTTTATATCTATTAAATTTTGTTTAGCAACCAACTCTTTATTTTTTAGATCTTTTATATTTTTTTCATACACTTCCATTTGTTGAATTAAGTCGTTATTGGTGTTTTTAAGCTCGTTTTCTTTCTTGTTAAGTTCGGCTATTCTAATATTGGTCACATTAAGTTCATTTGATTTCTTTAATAATTCTTTGCTAATTTTTTGATTTTCGATGGTAATATTTTGTTCTTTTTCGTTTAATATAGCTACTTGTTTTTCTAGCATTTTAATTTCAAATGTTGGTTTGATTGTATAAATATATCCGTATATGGCAGTTATTGCAACAATAATAGTTGCAATATTACCAAGAATAGAATAAGTATCTTTATTTTTTAAAATTCTATAAACGTATTTTATAAAATACAACAACCATACTTTCATAGCTTTATTACTCCAAAATAAGAAAACAAATCAAACATCTTTGTGAAAAGTTCTTTACTGACATCCCTCACACTCGATCGAACGGTCAGCTACGTCGTTTAGTTTTTCGCTATCTGGACTTTCAGAGCGTAGATAGTAGGTTGATTTTAGTCCGAGCTCCCATGCAAGCGTGTAAATTTCACTTAGATATCCACCGCTTGCCTTATCCAAGCTCATGAAGATATTTAGACTTTGACCTTGATCGATCCATTTTTGACGGATCGCACCTGCTTTTATAAGAATTCTTTGATCAAGCTCGTAAGCTGGCGTATAAAACTGCCAAGTATCAGGGCTTAAATTTGGCACGACATTTGGGATCATACCGCTTAGGTTGTGCTCAAACCACTTTCGCTTATAGACTGGCTCGATGGTCTGAGTGGTGCCAACAAGGATCGAGATCGAGCTAGTTGGAGCGATCGCCATTAGGTAGCCGTTTCTCATGCCATCGCGCTTGACTTTTTCTCTTAGCTTGCCCCAGTCGCAGACATTTTCGTCAAATAGCCCGCCTTTGTCGTTTAAAAGAGCTTTTGCGTTATCGTTTGCGGTGTCTATCGGCATGATGCCTTTGCTCCATTTTGAGCCTTCAAATTTTGGATAGACGCCCTTTTCTACGGCTAAATTTGAGCTAGCGTAGATCGCGTTGTAGCTTATGTTTTCCATTATGCTATCAATCAGCGCCAAATGCTCGTAACTGCCCCATTTTACGTTTTTCTCAGCCAGCATTTGCGCCTCGCCCATGACGCCAAGGCCGATCGAGCGAGAAGCTAGGTTTGTGTGTTTTACCTTTTTGTGTGGGTAGAAATTTAGGTCTATAACGTTATCAAGCATCCTGATAGCTATCGGCACGACACGCTCGATGTCCTCTTTGCTGTTTATCTTGCTTAAATTTATACTTGCAAGGTTGCAAACTGCCGTTTTGCCCTCGATGCTCTCTTTTTCTACGATGAAAATTTGCTTGCCTTTTAGGCTATCAAGTGCGCTAAGCTTTTTGGCTTTTTTAGTTATGCCGCTATCGACGGTGACGTCTTCTTCTTCGTCAAATAACTCCTCGCTGCCATCTTCATAAGCGATCTTGATCTTATAGTAGTTTGGCGCTGTATTTTGGAAAATTTCGGTGCATAAATTTGAGCTTCTGATGATGCCTTCGTGATCGTTTGGATTTGTTTTATTGGCATTGTCTTTAAAGCATAAAAATGGCATGCCAGTTTCAAAATAGCTAGTTAAAATTTTCTTCCAAAGCTCTTTTGCAAGGATGGTGTTTTTCTGGATATTTTCGTCGTTTTCATACTCTAAATATCTCTTCTCAAACTCCTCGCCATAAAGGTCGCAAAGGTCGCTTACTTGAGCTGGGTCAAAGAGGCTCCATCGGCCATTTTCTTTGACACGCTTCATAAATAGATCGTTTATCCAAAGCGCAGGGAAAAGCTCATGTGCACGGCGTCTCTCTTCGCCTGAATTTTTACGAAGATCAAGAAAATCACTCACGTCCATATGCCAAGGCTCGATATAAACAGCGATCGCACCCTTTCTAGTGCCTAGCTGATCGACCGCTACTGCGATATCGTTTGTCACTTTTAAAAATGGTATGATACCGCCAGCTGCGTTTTTGTGTCCGTCGATACTGCCGCCCATCGCACGCACCTTGCTCCAGTCCCAGCCGATACCGCCGCCAAATTTTGAAAGAAGAGCCATCTCTTTGTAGCTATCAAAAATGCCCTCGATATTATCAGGCGTACTGCCTACGTAACAGCTACTTAGCTGGTGACGTGTAGTCCTTGCGTTTGAGAGCGTTGGCGTGGCTAACATCACTTCAAATTTAGAGATGAGGTCGTAAAATTTCTTAGCCCAACCTTGACTATCTAGCTCGTTTTGCGCTAGAAACATCGCGATCGCCATAAACATGTGCTGTGGCAGTTCGATTGGCATGCCATTCTTATCTTTGATAAGATAGCGATCATAAAGCGTCTTGATACCAAGGTATGCAAACTGAAGGTCGCGCTCGGGCTTAATGTAGGCGTTTAGATCCTCAAGATCATACTTCTCTTTTAGTCCAGGGATGATACGGCCTACTTTTTCGCCCTTTACGAGATAGTCTTTTAGGTGGTTGTAGCCGTTAAAGCCAGATACTTTGTGATAAAGGTCGTATAAAAATAGCCTTGCAGCAACAAATGTCCAGTTTGGGCGGTCGATGTCGATCTTATCAACTGCTGTTTTTATAAGAGTTTGCTGAATTTCCTCAGTCGTTATCATATCTCTAAACTGGATTTTCGCATCTACTTCAAGCTCGCTAAGGCTTACGTTGCTTAGTCCAAGGACCGCTTCGTTTGTGTATTTTTTGATCTTACTTATATCAAGCTCTTCTGTTCTGCCATTACGTTTTATAACTTTCAAAAATATCTCTCCATGTTAAATTTTAATTTGGGATTTTATCCAAAAGGAGATAAAAACTCTCTTTGTTAAAAAAGTGATTTTAGATATAAAATTTGACTCAAAAAATAATATTTTATTTTTAAAAATTAAAAAATTTGATCTTATTTTAAAATGATTGTAAAAATTTTTGAAGTGATATTTTGAAGCAAGAAGCATAAATTTGCTTCTTGCATTTAAATTACTTGCCAAAGACTCTAGCGAAAATTTTATCTACGTTTTTGGTGTAGTAGTTGTAGTCAAAGCACTCTTTGATCTCATCTTTGCTAAGGCTTTTAGTTAGGTCCTCGTCGTTTAGCAAATTTTGTAAAAATAGGCTGTGACCTTGCTCGTCGATCGCTTTTTTGCCCTCTTGCAAGTCTGCCCAGACCTTCATAGCATTGCGCTGAACGATCTTGTAGGCGTCCTCTCTAGAAATTCCACGCTGAGGCAGTTGTAAAAGCACGCGCTGTGAAAAGA
The DNA here is from genome assembly GCF_002913715.1 of Campylobacter concisus. NCBI lineage: Bacteria > Pseudomonadati > Campylobacterota > Epsilonproteobacteria > Campylobacterales > Campylobacteraceae > Campylobacter > Campylobacter concisus. The sequence continues at coordinate 90,880 of NZ_PPCE01000001.1, forward strand.
CTAAACCGCCCGTTAAATTTAAATTTTTCATCATATTTTCTGGATATACGACTAAATTTGCTATCAAATTTTTGATACGAACCAGCATAAAATCAGCTGTGATAAACATATCTGGCAGGATAAATCTCTCAACCGAGCTATGGCTGATGTCGCGCTCGTGCCAAAGGGCGACATTTTCTAGCGCTGGTGTGACGTATGAGCGCAGCACCCTGCAAAGGCCGGTGATGTTTTCGCTAAGGACTGGATTGCGTTTGTGTGGCATAGCGCTTGAGCCCTTTTGTCCTGGGCTAAAATACTCCTCAGCCTCATAAACCTCAGTCCTTTGGTAATGTCTAATGGCGACTGCGATCTTTTCGCAAGTAGAGGCTAGAACTGCGATGGCGCTCACCACATGTGCGTAGCGGTCACGCTGGATCACTTGGTTAGATGCTGGAGCTGCTTTAAGACCTAGCTCCTCGCATGTTAGCTCTTCAAATTCCATCGGAGCGTGAGCTAAATTTCCCATAGCACCTGAGAGTTTACCGTAGCTGATCGTATCTTTTGCATCTTTGATGAGCTTTAGAGCCCTTGCGATCTCGTCGTACCAGATAGCAAGAACAAGGCCAAAAGTTATCGGCTCGCCGTGGATGCCGTGGCTTCTGCCGACCATAAGCGTGTGCTTGTGCTCGTTTGCTCTGTTTTTGACCGCCTGCATAAACTCCTCGACGTCGCTGATGATGAGCTCTAGGCTCTCTTTCATCTGAAGTGCGACGGCTGTGTCGATGCAGTCGCTTGAGGTCATGCCGTAGTGAACAAACCTGCTCTCCTCGCCAAGGCTCTCACTGACGCTTGTTAAAAACGCGATAACATCGTGCTTTGTCGTCTTTTCTATCTCGTCGATGCGAGCCACTTCAAATTTAGCATTTCTACAAATTTTCTCGCAGTCGCCGTCGCTTATGAAGCCAAGCTTATTCCAAGCTTTAACTGCAGCTTTTTCTACCTTGAGCCAAGCATCGTATTTTGCTCGCATACTCCACTTATCAGCCATCTCTTTGCGTGAGTATCTTTCGACCATTGTTGAACCTTTTTGTATTAGTTTTTCTTTATCATAAAAGTAAATTTTAGCCTTGAAAGCCAAAAATCACATCGTATAATTTTATAAAATTTAAGTTTGGATTATATAAAATCCGTGCTGAAATGTCGGTTATATACTTATAAATTTGTGCTTAAGATAGCTCACTCGTTTTTAAAAGGATTACCTTGCCATACGTAAATAAATTTATTGCCACTGCAAACAAACAAAAAGCGTATGAAATTTTAATGAAAACTGGCTTTAGTATGAGAGAGGCGCAACGACTAATAGATAAAGGTAGGCTGATATGTGGCGGCAGTGTCGTGAGTGAGAAAAATGCCATTTTGAGTGGCGATATTTTTTTGATCGACTATGAGGCTGAGCCAAAGGGACTAAAACCGATCTTTGAGTGTGAGAGCTTTGCCGTATTTGATAAGCCAAGTGGAGTGCTAAGCCACCCAAATGGCAGACACTGTGAGTACTCACTAAATGATGAAATTTACACGCTTTTTGGACGAGATGCGAGCGTGGCGCATAGGCTAGACTTTGAGACGAGTGGCGTGATAGTCGTTGGAAAAGACAGAAATTCTACGATTAGACTAAAGAAAATTTTTGAAGACAGAGAGGTTTTTAAAAGCTACGTCGCGATGGTACAAGGCAAGATCGAACGAGAATTTACGATCGATGCCAAAATGGATCTAGCAAACAACTACGACGATGTGAAAATGCGAATGCAAATTTGTGAGAACGGTAAGAGTGCTGTGACTAAAATTTTGCCGATTAGATATTTTGACGATATCGATGCAACTTTGGTTCAGGCTATCCCACTCACTGGCAGGCAGCATCAGATTCGCTTACATTTGTTTCATGTGAAACACAAGATACTTGGCGAACCACTTTATGGTTTGTCACGTCCACAGATCGAGAAAATTTTAGATAAAGAGATGAGCGAGCGTGAACGGATAAATTTAACTGGAGCAAAAAGGCTCTTGCTCCACTCAGATGAAATTTCTTTTAAATTTGATGAAATTTTTTATAACATAAAAAGCAAATTTGACGCTGAAAGCGAGTTTTATAGATTTGCAAAAGAGAGTTTACTTTAGTCCAAAATTTTTTAATAAATTTCTATTTCTCATAAACCCTTACCTACGTTTTGCCAAAGTTTTTCACTTTTAGATACCACAATAATAATTTTGTAGTTTATGTAATTAATGCTCCACTTTATTTCTTTATGAGAGCTATATTTTTTCTTAATATTAAGGCTTAGAATTTATGCCTATTTTTTTCATCTTTTAAAACTTTTAAAATAAGCCCTAATCCGAGTAAAACCACAATAGCAACAAAGACTATTTCGGCTATATCAAGTGCACTCATTCTAACTCACACTGGCTTTACTATTATTTTCAAGCGACTGTCTTTTTAAATTTTTATCACTGGGAATGGTTTTAAATTTTGCATTTTCGTTGCGTTGTTTTAACTGTCCACAAGCTGCACTTATATCAAGTCCTTTACTCTGTCTGATCGTACAAGTAACGCCGTGATCTCTTAGATATTCTTGAAATTTTAGCATGCTGGTAAGCTCGGGTCGTCCAAATTCACTGCCTTCATGCGGGTTAAAATAGATCAAATTTACCTTTGCCTTGATACCATGCAGTAGTTTTACCAGCTTTTTTGCATCACTAACGCTGTCATTTAGATCTTTGATAACAAGGTATTCAAACATCACGCGTTTGCGCATATCGATAGGGAATCCCTTAACAGCATCCATAACAGCCTCGATATTATATGCCTTATTTATCGGCATTAGGCGACTTCTAAGTTCATTAGTAACAGCATGAAGCGATATGGCCAATAACACACCAAGATCCATCTCGCCAAGCTTTTTTATCTGGCTACCAAGTCCGCTAGTTGAAACGGTTTGACGACGCGGCGATATGGCTAGACCCTCGTTAAGAGCTAAAATTTTGATCGCTTTACTAACGTTAGTAAGATTATCGAGTGGCTCACCCATGCCCATATAAACGACATTTATGCGCCTCTCATATGGTATTTTATTTTCTCTTTTTATCCATAAAATTTGCCCTACGATCTCACCGGCAGTCAAATTTCTAACAAGTCCACCCTTTGCTGTTAGACAAAAAGCACATCCCATTTTACAGCCAACCTGCGAACTAACACAAACCGTATAACGAGCATGGCGACTGACCTTTCCATTCTCATCGCTAATCTCCTCTTTCATCGGGAGTAAGACACTCTCTATCTTTAGCCCATCTTTTAGCTCAAAAAGATACTTGATCGAACCATCACTACTTTGCTCAAATTTTACACATTTTAAAGGATCGATATAAAATTTTTCAGCCAGATCTTGACGCATATCTTTAGGTAAATTTAGCATTTGGCTAAATTCGGTTGCATTTTTTTTATATATCCACTCGTAGATTTGTGTTGCTCTAAATGGTGGAGAAACTAACTCTTTTAGCTCATCAATACTAAGATCAAGCAAATTTATCACATATTTTCCTTTATATATTTTGTTAGAATTTTCTTGGCCTCTGCGTGATTTTTTATAAAATCAGTATGTGCATTTTTATTACAAAAATTTGTCGCTACGAAAATTCCATAAGCCGGAATTTTAAAAATTTGAGCTACTTTTAGAACAGAATAAAACTCCATATTTTCTAAAAAATAGCCTTTTTCAAACATCTTATGAGCCAAATTTTTGTCTGTCGTTATGAAATTTGATGAATTTGTTTTGATAGTTCCACGTGAAACGATAGAAGAAATTTCACACTCGATAGGCGAATAAGATCTATTTTCTATGCTAGAAATTTCAACATTTGCCCCAACTGAGCTTTCATAAATCTGCAAAATTTCACCATCTTTGTATAGGCCAGCCGAACCAACAAAAACTATCTTTTCTGGCATCTGGTATAGATTTCGCTCAGGATTTTTTGAGAAATTTTGGCTTAGATTTTGTAGCTCTGGATTTGATAAGTTTGCAAATTTAGCTTCGATCTTTGCAAGATAGTGCGGATCGATATTTTTTAAATTTATACCCTTTTCATCTGCCACAATACATGCTCGTTTCTGCAAAAATTTTGTCAAATTTATCGCCATATCAACTAGCCCCACACCCATTGGCAAAGCAAAGTCAAAAATTTCATTTTTTCCAGCAGAGATAACTAACATCAGAGCCTAACCTCAACGCCATTTGCCTTGAGATACTCTTTTAGTTTTTTTATCTCGATTTCGCCAAAGTGAAATATCGAAGCAGCTAAACACGCATCAGCCCCGGCTTCAAAAGCCTCTTTAAAGTGCTCCATCTTACCAGCGCCGCCACTTGCGATAGTTGGTATAGAAAGCGTGCTAAATACCTTTGTTAGCTCAAGGTTAAAACCTTGTTTGACACCGTCATTGTCCATAGAGGTTAACAATATCTCACCTGCTCCTCGCGACTCGACCTCTTTTGCCCAAGAAAAGGCATCTTTTTTGGTATCGATCCTGCCACCATTTATAAAAATGCTATAACCATTTTCAATCTTTTTAGCATCGATCGCTACTACAACACATTGCGAGCCAAATTTCTTAGCTGCCTCATCAATCAAATTTGGATCTTGTATAGCTGATGAATTTAAGCTTACTTTATCGCAACCAGCATTTAAAAGGCGAGAGATATCATCGATCGTGCGTATACCTCCGCCAACTGTTAGTGGGATAAAAAGCTTACTTGCGACCTTTTTTACGACATCAACTATCGTATCACGCCCAAGATGAGAGGCAGTGATATCCAAAAAGCAAAGCTCATCAGCGCCCTCGTCATTGTATCTTTTAGCTATCTCGACAGGATCTCCAGCATCAACAAGCCCTACGAAATTTACGCCTTTTACGACTCTGCCATCTTTTACATCAAGGCATGGGATTATGCGTTTTGCAAAATGATTCAAATCTGTCCTTTGTCTATTTTTCTAGCCGCTAACTCAAAATATGGCAAATTAGACCAATTTTCTCGGTTACCAATTATATAAACAACCTCTTTTGCTCTTGTTAGTGCTACATTTAGTAAATTTGGCGTACTAGCAGCCCATGCTCTAGCACCTTTTGTAGCACCGCCAAGGACAAAGATAACAACATCAGCTTCTTTGCCTTGCATAGTATGGATAGTGCCAGCCCCTTTTAAATTTTTACAAACATCTTTAAAAGGTGTTATTATTTTAACACTATCTTTTAGCTTGGCTAGCTTACCATCTAAAAGCTCTTTAACGATCATACCTTCGGCTTTATTATAATTACCTATCCATTCATCACTGTTAACGTCAATCCATTCTGTTTTGATATTAGGATCACTAAGTTTACTTTCACTACTTCTGCCAAGTATCATCATATCATCATATGTTGTTTCGTTTGAAATTTTAAACATAGGGTTGGCGCACCTTCTATGAACGATAAGTGGCGAACCAACCCAAATGGACTTACCCTCTCCTTTTATATATGTACCAATATTTTGTACTTTATCGGCTCGAAGTTGAACTGATGATTTTAGTAGATTAAATTCATCCTTTGCATCACAGTAGCGTAAAATAGCGTTATTTAAAGCTGGTGGCAATGTTACAACGGGCTCAAGTTGAAGTGGATCACCAACTACAACAGCCATGTTTGAACGAAGCAGTGCACCTAATGCGTTAGTTAAATTTGCCTGCCCTGCTTCATCTATTAAGAGCAAACCTATATCGCCATTTAGTAGCTCTTTAAAGGTATTATTAAAAGATGCGAAAGTAGAACTAACAACTGGCGTTAGTAAAAATAATCCTTTTATTATTTCACGTCTATCTTTAGCTTCAAGCCCATTTTTCTCAGCCATTTTTTCATCATTAAATATAACGCTAAGAGCTCGTAAATTTGTTCTAACAGCTTCTTTGCAAGCAAAGATAGTGGCTTTATGCAGATTAAGCGCTTCTTTAAAAAGCTTGATTCTTGCGTTAAAAAGCTTCGTCTTGTGGGGTTTCTCATCAAGATCACGCTCCATCATAAATGGCATACTCTTTTGCATTTCTTCATTACTCTGATTAAAGCTACCGTTTAAAAAGCTATCAAGCTCTTCGCTTCTGCCAATTAATTTTTGACGTCTAACAAAGTCGTCATTAAGCTTGCTTAGATGGTCTATCTTGGTGTTAAATTCTAAAATTTTCTCTTCAAGCTGAGTTATTTGAGCTTTTAGTTCGTTTAATTTTGCTTCATTCTTCTCTTTATTTTCACTATTTTGCTTGCTTGCTTTCAAATTTTGCTCAGCTATTTGGCGATTTATCTCACTAACTTTTTGCGCTTCATTGTTATATTTTTCAAAAGCTTGTGTCTTTAAAATTTGCTGGAAAATAAAAAATGATGGCTTTATAGGCGTACTTAGATACTCTTGTAAAATTTCATTTTGTCCAATAAGCTTTGCTAGCTCGTTAGCTTCAGCCACCTTTTGTTCTAGCTCATTTTTGCTCAAATCCAGCTCATCTATTAGTGGCTTTAAAAGCTCTTCTATTTGCTTTGCTGAATTATAGTTATCAAGTCTTTTATCGATATTTATAAGCTCGCTATTTATACTTTTTAGCTCCTCTTCTTTGATCCTGATCTCACTAAAAAGTAGATTTACTTCATGTAGGGCTTGATTAAATTTCTCCTTTGCCTCATCGTAATCATCAACTCCTTCGCCGGTAGCCAAATACTTGCCAAGCCCCATCAAAAAGCCATCTTGCTCTATAAATTCTTTAAATTCTTTTGAAATATCTTCAAACTGACTATGTGTTTTTTCGATCTTTACGCCATTAATCGCATTAAAAACAAAATTTGACTTATTTTGCTTTGAGCCAAGAGGTATGCAAAAAAGCCCCCATGCAGGTTTTGAGATAAAAGATTTTTCTCCAAAATTTGTCTTTTCATCAGCCGAGAGAAGCCTTATAGCTATAAATTTAAAATAATCAATCTCGCCTGCGTAACTACCGATGCTTTTTAGTTGGCTAAGCTCTTTACTTAAAATTTCAACCGCACCGTTATTACAAGAGCTAACAACCATCTCATAGCCCTGGAGTTCTTTATTTAGAGTGAAATAAAGCACCTTATCGCTACTATCTCGAACTGGAGCAAAGATATCATGTCTGCTCATTTGCGCGAGTTTCATCGCTCTAAGCGTAACAACTTCAGCCATTACGTCTTTTAAAAGCGTTGTTTTACCAGTTCCTGGAGCACCATTTACACTATAGATTCCACCACTTTTTTCTTTAAATTTTTTAATGATGTTATTAACAGCAATTTGCTGCGAGAAATTTAGAGCGAAGTCACTAGCAAAGGCCGATCTTGGATACTCTTCTGCTTTAAAAAAATCTCTAACAAACCTTTTATTTTGCTCATCTCTTACATCAAGTCTTTCAAATTTATTCTCACTGCCCTCGTCCAAAAACTGATCCGTTAGCTCGTGCGTCCTGCCTGACTCGTAAAATTTGATAAGCAAATTTATATCATCTATAAAAAAGCTATTTAAAAGGCTATCATTTTCTTTAAAATTTGGATTTATGATCTTTATTTCAAGCCTTAAGAAATCATTACAAAATGGTGTTTTAAGTGCACTTTTTAGCTCATCGTTTATAAGCTTTATATATTTGCCAAATTCCATTTTTTCTTTATAGATAGATAGCTTGTCTTTTATACGCTCGCACTCTTTGTTAAAGTCGCTTTGGCTTATCTCTTTTAGATGATCTAGGCGAGCCATTGCCCAAGGAGCTGTTGAGATAAAAAGATCATCAGACGAGTTTGGTATAAAAAACGGAGTTAAATCATCATCTAAATTTATATCTTTTAAAGCAAAATTTTGATCATCTTTACAAAATACCAAATCACCGACGAGCTTAAGCTTATAGCAAAACGCCTTATCAAAGCTCGTTTGCTCAGATCGTAGCTCATCTAAAATTTGCTCTTTTTCAAATTTCACCTTTGCCAGCTTTGAAATATAAATGGCAAGCAAGTCAGTCTCAAAAATGCCGCCATAAATTGAAATTTCTACACCATTTTTTAAAAGAGGTCTATTAAATGCTCTTAAAATTTGTAGAAATTTCTCATCAAAATTTGCGATCTCAAGGTCTATTGATTTTTTAAATTTGGTATTTGTCTTTTTTGGCTCGTCTAAGGTTTTTGGCTCTAAATATTGTGATAATAAAAAGTATTTTAAGGTATTTGCTTTGCTCAAATTTATGCCCTATTTTGTTATTGTTTAGTGATTATAATCCATTTTATATATGATTAAACTAAACTTGTAATCATTGTATAAGTAATTTTTGGCTAATATCGCGGCTATGATAAAGGCAAAAAAGCACTTTGGACAGAATTTTTTACAAGACAAAGCGACACTAGATAAGATCATCCAAGCGATACCCAAGGACGTAGCAAACGTCGTTGAGATTGGGCCTGGCTTAGGTGATTTGACATTTAGACTTTTGCAAATTTACAAGACGACCTGTTTTGAGATAGATTGTGAGCTGTTTCAAATTTTAAAGGCTGAATTTGCAAATGAGATCCAAAATGGACAATTAAAACTTTTTTGTAAAGATGCATTAGAGCAGTGGCAACAAGAGAGCGGACTAAGTAGTGAAAACTACTTTTTGGTCGCAAATTTGCCCTATTACGTTGCTACGAAGATGATACTAAATGCGATAGATGACGAAAAATGCCTTGGGCTTATCGTGATGATACAAAAAGAGGTTGCTCTTAAATTTAGTGCAAAGAGCAAGGATAAAGAATTTAGCTCTTTATCGATCCTCGCTTCACTTCAAGGCAGGTGTGAGCTTTTGTTTGACGTGGATGCAAAGCTTTTTAATCCACCTCCAAAGGTCACATCTTCAGTCATCAAACTACAAAAAACAAAAAAGATTTTTGGTAAAGACGGGATTTTCAAAGATGCAAAACAATACGAGGCTTTTAAAGTATTTTTAAGAGCTGCATTTGCTTCGCCAAGAAAGACGCTTTTGAAAAATTTATCCACAAATTTTGACAAAAATGCGTTAGAAGAAATTTTTGAAAGCCTAGCTTTAAACCAAAATTTACGTCCACATGAGCTAGATGTCGATTCTTATCTAAAAGTATTTGAAAGATTAAAGGAAGATAATGAACGACAAAAACGAAGAGAAAGTTGTAACTAACCAAAGTAAAAACAACAAAAGACGAAGATTTAGACCAAAAAATAAACCAAAACAAGAAGGTGAAACTACCGAGCAAGCTTCACTAGCAAGCAAAAGTGTAATAGATAACTTCTTTGCAGCAGAGCAGGCTGAAAATGAAGCACACGCCGAGCCAAAGAGTCAAAATCCTCGCCCAAAAAAGCCAAGCAATAACAAAAATCAAAACAAAAATAGTGAAAATAATAAGCCAGAAGATCAAAAACAAGAACCACAAGAAACAAAAACCAAAACGCAAGAACAAAAAGAAAAGCCTAAAAAAGCTAAAAAGCCAAAGAAAAATTTACCTGCAAAACTAAATGGTAATGAGCAATGGCAGCAAGATATCGCAAGCGCAATGGTAGCAAACAAGGCCGTTCACGAGCTACGCCTAGAGCCGATGAAGTACCTAAATTCAAGTGAGCATAAAATTCGCATAACTCCACTTGGCGGTCTTGGCGAGATCGGCGGCAATATGACCGTCTTTGAAACTGAAACCAGCGCAATCATCGTTGATATCGGTATGAGCTTTCCAAGCGAGAGCATGCACGGCGTGGATATCCTCATCCCAGACTTCGACTACGTTCGCAAGATAAAAGATAAGATAAAAGGCGTCATCATCACTCACGCACATGAGGATCACATCGGCGCGGTGCCTTATTTTTACAAAGAGTTTAAATTTCCCATATACGCCACACCGCTTCCGCTTGGCATGATAAATAATAAATTTGAAGAGCACGGACTAAAACAAGAGCGCTCGCTCTTTAGATCAGTCGAAAAAAGAAAGCCATATCTCATAGGTGACTTTGAAGTCGAGTGGATACATATAACGCACTCTATCATCGACGCCTCTGCTCTTGCGATCACGACAAAGGCTGGCACGATCATCCACACAGGCGATTTTAAGATCGACCACACGCCGATAGATGGCTACCCAACAGACCTTGGCAGACTAGCGTATTATGGCGAGCGTGGCGTGCTTTGCCTAATGAGCGATAGCACAAATAGCTACAAAGAGGGCTTTACAAAGAGCGAAAGCAGCGTGGGCAAAACCTTTGATGCGATTTTCTCAAAAGCCAAAGGTCGCGTCATAATGAGTACATTTAGTTCAAACATCCACCGCGTTTATCAGGCGATCGAGTGGGGGCTAAAATACAACCGCAAAGTCTGTGTCATTGGTAGATCAATGGAGAGAAATTTATATACTGCAATGGAGCTTGGCTACATCAAACTTGATAAGAAAATTTTTATCGATGCAAATGAAGTCGGTAAATTTAAAGATAACGAAGTGCTGATCGTTACCACAGGCTCTCAGGGTGAGACTATGAGCGCGCTCTACCGAATGGCTACCGACGAGCACAAATACATCAAAATAAAGCCGACCGATCAGATCATCATCAGCTCAAAGGCGATCCCTGGCAATGAAAGCAGTATCTCAACTGTGTTAAATTTCCTTATCAAATCAGGCGCAAATGTAGCCTATCAAGATTTTAGTGAAATTCATGTAAGTGGTCACGCGGCGCAAGAAGAGCAAAAACTGATGCTACGTCTTATAAAACCAAAATTTTTCTTACCAGTTCACGGCGAATACAATCACATCGCAAAACACAAAGAGACAGCTATTAGCTGCGGCGTAGACGAGAGAAACATCTATCTCATGAGTGATGGCGACCAAATGGAGATCTGTCAAAAATACTTAAAACGTGTAAAAACGGTAAAAACCGGCAAAGTCTTCATAGACAATCAAATAAATAAACAAATCTCAGACGATGTCGTCATCGATAGACAAAACCTTGCTGAAGCAGGTGTCGTCATGATAATCGCTCAAATTTCACGTCATGGCGCAAAGCTTATAAATAAACCTCGCGTCATTAGCTACGGACTTGTAGGCAATAAACAAGATGCGGAGTTTAGCAAAGAGATGCAAGAAATTTTGACGCAGTTTTTAAGCAACGTCAAAGAGGAGCTTTTAAAAGATGGCAGGCTGCTCGAGTCACAAGTACGCCAAGTGATTAGAAAACATATCTTTAGAAAGGTCAAAAAGTACCCAACTATCGTGCCAATTATCTATCTAATGTAAGGGAAATTTATGCAAACAATCAACCAAATCGCAGCCGAAGTTTTAAAGATAGAAGCAAACGAGCTTTTAAGACATGCTAAAAACTTAGAGATAGAAGATGCTGTAAATTTGATATTTAATACAAAAGGCAAGGTCATAGTCACAGGTGTAGGCAAGAGCGGTCATGTAGGCGCAAAGATCGCTGCCACGCTTGCTAGTACTGGTACGCCAAGCTTTTTCTTGCATCCAACAGAGGCTATGCACGGCGACCTTGGCATGATAGAAAAGGATGATGTTTTGTTAGCCATTAGCTTTAGTGGCGAGAGCGATGAGCTTATAAAAATTTTGCCTCACGTAAAGCGCTTTGGCGTAAAGATCGTCGCAATGGCAAGGAGCAAAATAAGCTCGCTTGGTAAATTTAGCGATGCATTTATTGGCATTGACGTAGAGAAAGAGGCGTGTCCACTAAATGCCGCCCCAACAGCATCAACTACGCTAACGTTAGCTCTTGGCGATGCGTTGGCTGTTTGTTTGATGCAAAGGCGAGGCTTTAAAAAAGAGGACTTTGCAAATTTTCATCCAGGTGGTAGTCTTGGCAAGAGGCTATTTTTAAAGGTCAAAGATGTGATGAGAAGCGAAAATTTACCGATAGTTCGCTGGAATGCGAGCCTAAAAAAAGCAATCGATACTATGACACACGGTAAACTTGGCACGGTTCTTATCGTCGATAAAGATGGTGTGTTAAATGCTATTTTAAGCGACGGCGATCTTAGACGTGCACTTATGAGGGAAGACTTTGACCTAGACGAGCCAGCAATGAAATTTGCAACCTTACATCCAGAAGAGATAAACGACAAGGAAATGTTAGCTGTGGATGCGTTAGCTTTGATAGAAAAATATAAAATTCAGCTTCTGGCCGTTGTAGAAAATGGCGTACCTGTGGGTGTTTTACACATCCATGACCTTGCAAATTTAGGACTATAAAATGGAAAAAACAAGACTAAATAAATTTATCTCACATAACACAAATTACTCACGCCGTGAGGCAGATGAGCTGATAAAAGCTGGTAAGGTTAGCATAGCAGGACGAGTGGTTAGCGACCTTGCCACAAGCGTGGATGAAGATGACAAAGTACGTATAAATGGTCGTTTGATAAAGCTAAAAAAGGAATTTACTGTTATTGTTTATCATAAACAAAAGGGTGAGCTTGTTAGTAAAAAAGATGACCGCGGACGAAAGACGATCTATGATACACTAGATAAGAAATTTGCAAAATTTGTTAGCGTAGGACGCTTAGACTATGCAAGTGAAGGGCTACTTTTACTAACTGACGCCCCAGCGATCGCCACAGCTTTGATGAATAGCGACTTAGAGCGAGAATACTATCTAAAGGTAAAAGGCGAGGTGACAAAAGAGGTGATTGAGGCGATGACAAATGGCTTTTTTGCCAAGGACGCTACCAAAGGCGCACACGCAAAAACCACTATAAAATCAATGGAATTTAAGCCATTTCTAGCCTATAAAGTCTTTGGCTCAAGCGGTGGCTATACAAAACTAAAGGTTATCATTAACGAGGGGCAAAACAGGGAGCTTCGCCGCTTCTTTGGCTACTTTGACCTTGAAGTGATGGATCTAAAAAGGGTTAGCTTTGGACGTGTTAGCCTTGATATGCTAAAGCCTGGCAAATGGCGCTACTTCGAAAATAGCGAATACGAAGACCTAAGAGACTTTTTAAAGGTTAATAACGTTAGATACTAAATTTGGCTTATTCCTCTAACAAAGAGGCAAGCCAAACCACAATAACTACAAATTTACAAAAATGGAGAAAAAATGAAAAAGGCTGTTCTTTTATCCTTCATTTTACTAGCTACCAGTCTTTGTAAGAATCTTTATTGAGCTTAGACTTGAAGCACAATAAAGGTAACTTATGGTAAAGCAACTAAGCAATAGCAAAATGTTTATGATAGTGGGAATATTGATTGTTGTTTTGATTTAGGAGCTTTTTACCTAAAAGACAAAGGCACAAAACAAAACTACCACATAGCAAAAAAATATTTTTATAAGGCTTGCGAATTAGGGCTTCAACCAGGGTGTGACGTTTATAAAAAGTTAAACGAAAAAGGCCTTTAATACTAAAAATAATCCAACAGGGTTCTAGCAAATTTAGAGCTTCATAAATTTATATCTTATTTTCTGAAAGTAGGATGTTTATATATGGATTTAGTAGCGTCTCACCTCGTGCTGCGTAAAGCAAGACCTCTTTAAAATAGTTATCATTTATGCCATAGGTGTGAAACTCGTACGCCCCTATGCCATATCCCATCGGCGTGATATCAACCCTTGAATACCACGCATTTTGCGCTAGGATGTAGCGATTCGTATCTCTTGAATAGACATATAACTTGATCTTATCTTTGCTCTTTTGCGCCATATACCAGATGAAAGAATTTGTGATGTCGTTAAAAAAGTAGATGTCGCCGTTTGGCATGATTGCCTGGGCTGTATCGTTATTATCAGCGATCAGTGTCCTGCTCTCATAACATATAAATTTATTTGGCGTAAGTTGCTCGATCGGCTCTGATTTGCCATTATTTAAAACTAAAATTTTATCATCACTTATGTCGGCATTATAGGCAAGTACAGCTAAAACTAGAGCTAACAAACACAAAGAAAAAATTTGCTTTATCAAAATAAAAATCCTCTTAGCAAATAGTATTTGAGTATATAAAGCGAGCATATCAACACACAAACACCTAGCCAGATCGATGAAAATTTAAGCTTGTGTGAGTAGTTTGTCTTTGTAATGATCTCAACAAGATACGGCATAAGGCCGTAAAATACACCAAGAAACAAACTGCCCCAGATGAGGTAGCCAACATAAAAATAGTCACTTTTTAGCATGCAGTATGGGCATTTATGGTTCGGCTGCTCGTAAACATAAAGGCCAAAAAAGTAGGTAATAGCATAGTAGCTAAGCACCAAAAACAATAAATTTGCCACAAAGCTTGCCATGCTTTGCTTTAAAAAATTTAGCACCAAAATAACAAAAAATAGCACATAAAATACGCTTACTAAGCCAAAATTTGTATAGCCAAATGGTAGCTTTGGAGCTTGAAAAGTGACAGAACAGCAAAAGACCGGCACTTTTAGTGGAATATTGTAAAAAAACGAAATTTCTATACCAAGCTCAAGTAGTATCATGACAAAAAGGCAGATAAAAATGGCGTATTTTTTCTTTAGATAAGGGAAATTTAGGGCCTGCAAGTCAAGCTTATTTATAACCAGCCAGATACCAAGCCCAAAGATCAGCAAAATTTTAGTGAGCATCAATATGCCACCAAATTTATTTGAGCCGATCACACCAGCTGAACACATAGCACCAGGCACAATATCAGAGAGTTCATTTAGGCAAAGTGCAAAGAATATAAACAATACGATCTTGATACAGACGCAAAAAAGCAAGATGGTATTTACAAGATAGTTTTGTTTTTCAAGCGAGTATTGAAGCGATGTTAGTGCGTTATAGTCCCACGACCTCACGATCCTAACGACGTAAAAGAGCGAAATACTCATCAAAACTAAAAGAACAAACTCCGCTAACAAAAAGGCAATAACGGCGTTTGATAAAAAGACACTCATACTATCTCTCCGTTTTGCAAGCTAACAATCCTATCTGTTGCACCTAGCTCATCAAAAATGCTATCGTGAGTAGCGACAATAACACTCTTTTTTAGAGCTTTAAAAGACTCTAGCAAGCCCAAAAATGCACGTGCATTTTGTCTATCTAAATTTGCCGTTGGCTCATCAGCCAAGATGATGTTAGCATCCATAGATAAAGCCCTAGCTACCGCACATCTTTGGCGCTCGCCACCACTTAAATTTGATACGTTCTCATCTTTTTTATGAGCAATATTTGCGAGGCTTAGAGCCTTTTTTATCATCTCATCTCGCACATTTGCCTTGAAATTTGTTAGAGCAAATGGAGCTAGTAAATTTTCATAGACACTTAGTCCCTCGATGAGGTTAAAATTTTGAAAGACAAGTCCAAGCCTTTTGTGTCTAAACTCGGAGCAAAAGGCATCAGGTAGCTTTGCTATGTTAGTGCCATCTATCAAAATTTCTCCACTAGTTGGCTTTTGAAGTAGGGCGATAAGCGAAAGCAAGGTGCTTTTACCGCTTCCACTAATGCCTTTTAATATCACTAGCTCGCCGTCATTAATATCTAAATTTATATTTTTTAAAGCACAAAACTCATTTTGTTTGTTTTGGTTATAAACTAGGCTAACACCTCTTATATTTATCATTTTAGCCCCTCATTTATGTCGCTACTTGCTACTCTCCATGAAGGTATAAGCACAAACGCCAAAAATGGTATCACACCAAAAACAAAGATCAAAAAGAGCTTATCAAACTCTAAAATAGGCGTGAAATTTGTAAAATTTAAAAGCTCATCACCTAAAAATATCCCTTTTAGAAGTGGAGCGTTTAATACAAAAACAAAAAGGTAAGCCAGCATAACACCGAGTAAAAAAGCACTAACGCTCACGATGAAATTTTGTATAAATTTCAAAAATATAATATCTTTTATACAAAAACCAATACTTCTTAAAATAGCTATTTCACGCTTTTTACTACCATAGGCGAGTGAAATTTGGTTTTTAAGCAAGACAAAGAATATAAGCATAACGCTAACGTAAATGCTCATAAAAATTCCACCCTTGTAGTAGTAAAGGTGCCTAACCTTAGCCACCTCATCTTCTATACTAAGGGCGAAAGAATTTGGATATAAATTCTCTATCTTTAAAGCTACTTCACTGATCTCATCGGCATTTGGCACCTCAACGTAGAGCTTCGTATACTCTTCATCTTTTAAATTCAAAATAGCCCTTAGTGTATTTGGATGTAAAAATATAGCGTTATTTGTGATTAAGCCACTTTGTGCCGGCATAGTCTTTAATATCTTTACTGGTATCATGCGCTCTTCAGTTAGAAAATTAAAGCTATCATCGTAGTAAAGCTCATTCATCGCTGCCTTTACACCTTCTCCGACGATCATCTCATCCTCTTTTAAGCTATCATCTTCATATAGATGAAACCAAACACGCTTTTGAACGAAGTAGTACTCTCCATCAACCACGCCCCTAACGTCAGCCACGCCATCAATCTTTGAGATGTCGTAGATATAGCCAGGGTGCATGAGATCATTTTTGCCAGCACGAAATGCGCTCACTACGATACTTGATCTATCTTTTACTAAATTTATAAGATCATGCTGGATCGATCCAGAGATGAAAAGTACCGAGCTTAGCACAAAGATAATGAGTGCAAAGAGGCAAAAGCTAAAAAGGTGATCCTTCCTATCTTTAAAAAGCAGAACCACAGCATAGTTTATAAAATTTTTACCTATCATAGACAAAGCCTTTTTGCCCCTTTTGGTTAAAACTAAAAGCAGCATTTGCTCTTGTTATCTTAGAAATTTCTCTTAGCTCATCTTGCTTTGCTTTATGATCAAAGCTAAGATAGTGTGCCGCTAAAAGCGTATAAGAAAGTCCAAAAAATAACGCCAAAAAAACTAGAAATTTCACATTATTTACCGATAAAATTCTTTATCTCGTCAAATCTTATGACACCTTTGCCGGCATGATCTTTTAAAAAGCTCTCTGCCTTTGCTTCATCTTTAAATGGGATAAACTCATCGCCCATTGGTCCGTAAACGTTTGAGCCATGAACGTAAAACGCATCTTTTGCATCAAGCTTTTCTAGCGTGTAATAATCACTCACATAAGCATCTTTCATTTTGCCATCCGCAAAGTAAAATTGTGCCATATCCTTTACACCATCAAAATAATAATCTTTGCCATCTGCTTTGATGAGTGTCGCCCATGGAGAATTTTTGACGAGCATGCCGCATACCGCACATCTTGCACCCTTTGGTACGACTATTCTCTCAGGTTTTTTTATTTCTTGTTTAGGTTTTGAGGTTTGGTTGCTAGCGCCTAAATTTGCCGGAGCGTCCCATAGGTACAAAGCAGCAGCTTGTAGGTGTTTGTCGTATTCAGGAGCTTTACTAGCCTCTTTTGAGTCACATACTTGTTTAAGATGAGCTTTTAGCTCAGAGATAACTTTAAAGCTTTTTGGATCTGTTTTTTCGCAGTTTGCCTCGTAAAATTCTTTACCATGTGCATAAACGCCGTCCTCACGTTTAGCTTTTATCATTTTATTATCACCCTCGAAATCCTGTCCAGCGATCTCGTAAGCTTTAGCAAAATTCATTATCTCGCCGCCATTTGCTGCTTGAAATTCTTTTGCGTCAGCCTCGGTTAAGAAGGCATATTTGCTATTTCTAGTCATTGTGCCTTTAACACTACTGCCAACGACATAAAAGGCTTTATTTACATCGATCAAATTTAAATTTTTAGTATCAACGACTTGTGCCTCGCTTGGGATCTTGCCTTCTGTTAGCTCGTATAAGCAGTGAAGTGATGCTACTTGCTTGCTGTTATATACGTGATTAGTCTTATAAAATTTAACCAAATTCATTCCACAAACAGCACAATACTCCTTGCCCTCGCCGCTTCCTACTAGCGTAGCCTTGCTAGGATCCACGCTTTGAAACATCGGTTTCATTTTGACAGTTTGCTCATTTGCCGAAGCACCAAAGAGCAGGGTCGCCAGTAGTGCTGAACCCAAGATAGAACGTAAAATCATAATTATCTCCTTTAGTATTTTTTATTTTTATATTTATAAGCTTTAAATGCCACTAGGCTAGCTTTCTCAAGCATCAATGCTTTCCTAAAATTTCTAAATTCTCACACGCCTCTTTTAAGCCATTTTTGCAGCTTCTAGTGAAAATTTCACGTGCTTTTTCTAAATCTTCTTTCACACCTTTGCCCTCTGCTAGCATGATAGCGTAGTTATTGCAGCCCTTTTCATATCCATATATGCACGCTTGCTCGTAAAGTTTTGTGGCTTTTGTGAGGTTTTGATCCACACCTTGTGCATAAACATATAAAAATCCAAGATTATCACACCCTATGCCAGCTTCGTTTGAACAAGCCATTTCGTAGTTTGCTTTGGCTTTTGCATAGTCTTTTTCTACACCTTCACCTTGCGCATATAGATAGCCAAGATTACTGCATCCTATACCGTCCCCTGCTTTGCAAGCCTTTTCGTAAAGCTCTTTTGCCTTTTTAATATCCTTTGTCACGCCGGTGCCATTTGCATAAAGCAAGCCAAGCTCTGTGCAACCCTCATTATCCTTACAAGCTCTTTCATAAAATTTAACTGCTTTTTCTAGGTCTTTTTCCACACCTTTACCTTTTTCATAGACGTAGCCAAGATTGCTGCAAGCCATAGAGAAGTTTTGATCACAAGCCTTTTCATAAAGCATTGCTGCCTTTGCTTCGTCCTTTTTGACGTTACCATCACCTCTGCTGTAAAGCACAGCTAGATTGTAGCATCCTGATGCCTTTTTCTCTTTATCGCAAGCATCTTCATAAATTTGTGCTAGCTTGTTGTGATCTTCTTTTGCACTTAAAGCCTCTTTGATATAGCCAGCATTTAATAGTCCCAAACAAGCAAATAATAAAACCAAACTCTTTTTCATCATATCTCCTAAATCTCTTTTATATCCTTACCTCTATAAGCAAAGGCGATTAGCAAAGCCAAGAGCATTAAAAGCAAATAAAGCAAATTTGAAACGCTAAATCCATCGCCATTTGCGTATGAGTGAAGTCCGCTTAGATAGAAATTTACACCAAAATAGGTAAAAATAACTGAACCAAAAGAGAGCACGCTAGCTACTAAAAAGGTAAAAATATTTTTTAATCTTGGGATAAATCTTAAATGAAGTACAATGGCATAAATAATTATCGTAATGTACGACCAGCTCTCTTTGCTGTCCCAGCCCCAGTATCTACCCCAGCTCTCATTCGCCCAGACGCCGCCAAGGAAATTTCCAATAGTTAGCAAGCTAAGTCCTATGATGAGGCTTAGCTCATTAGTTGCGGCGAGGTATCTTATCTGCTCGCTGAGCTTTTGCTCATTTTTTTTATTTTTTATAGCCATTAAAAGAAGCCCAAGAAGCCCAAGCACAAAGCTAAAGCCTAAAAAGCCATAGCTTGCCGTAATAACACTTACGTGCACGCTAAGCCAAAATGACTTTAAAACTGGAACTAGATTTGTTATTTGTGGATTTATAAAATTTAGATGAGCGACCAGCAAGCTCACACTTGCAAAAAGTGAAGCAGCTCCAAGAGCAAAGCTTTGATGTTTAAAAAATAAAACTCCAGCTAGTACGCTCGCAAGCGAGATATATACTAAGCTCTCATAGGCATCACTCCAAGGTGCATGCCCTGAGATATAAGCACGAAGAGCTAAATTTAGCAAATGCACCGCAAAACCAAAATAAAATGCAAGGCTTAATGCACTTTCAAATCTAAATTTCTTTCCAGAAAATAGCCTATAAAAACCAAAAGCGAGCGAAACTAGCCCAAGGATCATGTAAAAATATATAAGAAATTTAAAAATTTCCATTTGGTTATAAAGTACTTCAAGCTCCACCTTTGCCTCGCTTGGCGCAAGAGAGCCTAGAGTGCTTCTTTGATAGCTTGAAATTTTCTCCAAGCTCTTATCAGCTCCCTCACACTCGCCACTTTTTACACAAAGGCTTAAATTTTCTATATAAGCGCCTAAAGCGCTTTTAAGCTCGCTTGAAATTTCGCTTGAGCCAAAGGCTTCATTTACGCCTAACCATGTGATAGTATCATTATTTTTAGCTGGGATAAATTTTAAAATTTCTCCCTTTAGTGCGAGATATAAGACATTTAATCTCTCGTCAAATTTGATCACGTCGTTATCAAATTTATCTCTTTTAGAGGCGGATTTTTCATTTGCAGCTTCTACAAATTTAGCCAGCTTATACTCGCCATTTTCGTTAAAGACATCGTTAAAACTAGCAAATTTCTCATTAACTCCAAAAAGCTCGCCTACGCGCTCACTTGTGATCTTTACTAATCTTTTATCCATCCACTCTTTTGGTGAGATGGCAAAAGAGAGCATTAGCTCCTCGCTGCTAAGCCCAAATAGCGTGGTTTTGGTTGAAATTTTACTTATCACAGCTCTTGAGTAAGAGCCAGCTGGAGCGATTCTGCTATCAGCTTGAGTTAAAATTTTGGCAAATTTGCTTGCATGGGCGTCTAAATTTTTATTATTTTCATTAGCAAAATTTGGAGTTGCGCTTAATAAAAGAACAGCCAAAAATGCTATTTGAGAGCCTTTTATGAAATTTAGCAGCCTAAAAAATCGGCTCTTTTTACTAAATAAATTTGCCACAAAGCCAAGGCAAAGCAAAAAATATCCGATATAAGTTGGGATTTTGCCAGGATCACGGCTGATCTCAAAAGCACTTCCAAGCTCGTCAGGATCGTATGAAGACTGAAAAATTTTATAGCCATCAATTGTCAGTGGATTATTTAGCGAGATGTCGTACTTGCCGCCAGCGATACTTACTTTACTTGTATAAGATGATGGACTATTTAGCCCTGCATATCGCTCTAAAATAAACTCGTTAAGCTTTAATGAAAATGGTAAATTTAAAGCCTTTGAGCTAAAGTAAAATTTCACCTCTTGCCCACCAAAACTTAGCACACTAGGCTCCAGCTCATATCCAGCTCCACCTTTTAGCTTAACGCTCTTTTTTTCACCGTTAAAACTTATCTCTAAACTAAGCGTAGCAGGAGCGTTTTTCTCATCTTTTTTATATCCAAGCAAGTTAATTATAAATTCCTTGCCGTCTATAAAATTTTTAAACTCAAAGTCGTTTTTACCAAACAAGCTTAATTTTAATGGATAACTAAAATTTTCTCCAAGCATTTCGACTATAAGATAAGGCTTGACGCTTTGCATTACATTTGAGCTTTGTAAGGTTCTAAGATGCATAACGCCCTCTTCACCAAAATACCTTGTAAACGCAGCCCCGATGAAGATAACAATAAAAGCAAGATGTATCAAAAATGCGCCAAATTTTTTATACATCTTGGTTTTTACGATACTAATGGCTAAACAAATAGTGCAAGCAAACATAACACACTCGTACCAAAGCGCTTCATAGACAAGCACTCTGGCCGTTTGTGTGTCATAAAAATTTTCTAAAAAGGTCGCAAGTCCTGCACCAAAAGCAAGGATAAATAATAATATCAAAGACAAGCGGTAGATATTTAAAATTCTCATCGCTCGCCTCTACCTTAAATGCTATAAGTTTGTCCCGCATAAAGTATAAACACCCTAAGCAGTAAAACACCGATAACAGCCGCTAATGAACTGATATAAAAGCTAAATTTTAGACTAGCTACTTTTTTGCCAAATGCAAAATTTAAAACAAAAGGCACAATAAAGCCAACTAGCACAACACCAAGCCAAAAGAAATTTGCCCAAACACCGCTATAAAAAGCAACAGCTGCATTTTGCTGATAACTTGAACCAAGTAAAAGCGATACAAAAAGCATTAAAATGAGTAAAATTTCAGCTCCCAAAACGCTAAATTCTACGCTATGAAGCGAATGAAGGTCGCTTGAGTGCGGATCTTCTTTAAATAAAGCTGCTGCAACCAAGCTACTGCCACTTATGCCAGCACTTAGTCCTGAAGCTATAAATAAAGCTGGAAGCACAGCTGTGTTTAAGAGTGGGAATCTAATCAAAACTGAGATCAAAAATCCAGTATAAGCACAAATTATTACAGCAAAAATAAGACAAATACGACTTAAAAATGGATAAAGTGGTATTAAAATTTTCATTGTTAGTGCAAAAAGAGTACTAAAGGATTTTAAACTTTTGGTTAAAAAATTTGAAATCTCATCATTAAATGCATAAAGGCACATCAAAAAGCTAAGCGGTATAAATACACAAAGTCCAGCAACACCGATAGACATAACTGATGTGAAATTATAATTAATCAAAATTTTCCAAAATAAAAGCGGCTTTTCAAGATCAGCTATCAAGCAAACCATACCAAGCATGATGCTAACAAAGGCTAAAAGCGAAGCAGCCTTGAAAAATGGGCTAAAGCTCTTTTGCTTTTTATAGTGTTTTAAAAGTATGGCAGCGATTAGTGCTCCACCACTCATACCAGCTAGCAAAAGATAAACAGCGATCGGCCAGCCCCACTCTACTCCATGCGAAAATGTTGCAGTAAAATTTAATGCACCATCCATCTTACACCCCCATTTTTACTTTAGGAATATATCTAAGGCTTGGTTTTGTGCCAAGCTCTGCTCTTAGCCTTATGCTGTCTTTTACGGCTAGTAGCTTGCTGATGTGCGAATTTTCATCGTTAAGATCACCAAAGACGATCGCCTCGTATCTACAAGCTTCTACGCAAGCTGGCTCTTTTTCGTCCTTTAAATTTGTATCTACGCAAAAGTTACAGCTTTGAGCTGAGTGCGTAACCTTATCGATATATCTCACATCATATGGACAGGCTACGATGCAGTATTTACAGGCGATACAATCATCTATATTTGTAGTTTGTATGCCAGTTTTTTCGTCTTTATGACAAGCCTTGGTTGGACAAACAGCTACACAAGGTGCATCGACGCACTGCTGACAAGATACTCTTACAAATCTTTTATCGAGTAAATTTTTAGGATTAGTCTTATCTTCTATAAAAAGTCTCATCTGTCCTTTTGGGACTAAATTTACCTTTCTGCAAGCTATCTCGCAGTCTGTACAGCCAACACATTTATTTTGGTCAAATATCATACCAAAGTGTGGTTTTTTTACACTTTCTTCACTCTTAAAAGCAAAACCACTACTTGCCGCACCAGCACCAGCAGCCACAACTACCATGCTTTTTAAAAAGGCTCTTCTATTTTTTTGATTTTGCATTTTTAACTCCATTTTTATATCTTAATGAGGCTTTTTAATGCCCTCATTTAGTTCTTTCTCGTGAATTTTCTTTGCAGCCTCGGCTAACTCACCTGGCTTTAAGACCTTAACAAGCTCTATCTCAAAAACGATAGTCTCGCCTCCAGGTATGCCCTCCATGCCGCTATCGCCATACGCAAGTTCTGGCGGGATAACAAATTTAAACTTATCGCCCTCTTTCATGAGCATTAAGCCCTCTTCAAGACCTGGGATCAAATTTAGCATAGAAAGATGAGCTGGAGCCTCTTTTGTCTCATCAAAGACCTTACCATCGATAAAGCTAGCTTTGTAGTTTGCTATGATGATACTCTCTTGTTTTGGAGTCGCTCCCTTTTTGCTTGATTTTAAAATTTCATATTGCAATTTTGATTTTGTCGTTTTTACATTTTTATTTTTTGCATTTTTATCCATAAAAGCCTTGCCCTGCTTTAAATTCTCTTTAAGTATGGCGGCTTCTTTTTCTTTTACTATCTTGTCTAAATTTTCAGCTCTTTTATTTAGTAGCTTTGCTATCTCATCATCGCTTAGTTTTAGCTCTCCTTTTAGTGCATCACTAAAACCTTTGATAACGGCCTCAGCATCGTAGCTAATGCCTATTTGTTTTTGTTCAAGTAACCCTTTTAAAACATATCCACCACTTGTTGCTCCCATAGCATAAGACTCATTTGAATCTACATTTGCAAGCAAACCAGAAGCACTTAAACTAAGAAGTAGCGTAAATTTTAAAACCTTATTTTTCATATCAAACCCTTAAGATTAAAGGGGCTAAAACTAGCCCCTAAATGCTATAAATTTTTATTCAAAATTCTTTGAGCTTCTTTTATATACTCTTTTGATGCATCGAGTTTTTGTTTAGTAAATTTAAATCCGTGCATACCCCACGAACCATCTTTTTCAACCATATCGATGATCTCTTGAGCATTTTGGATAAGCTCATAAACTCTTACTTTATCACTTGCATCAAGTTTTTTAGTCTCAAGTAGTGAGTAAAGTCCTTCAATACCAATCTTAACTTCAGAGAATTCATTCTTAACTGGAGTTTGCCATCCCATAACTTCATCATAAACTTGTTTTTGGTTTTTGAAGTGAAGTGTTGGTTTTAGCTCAGATAATACTGGGCTGTGGCAGCCTTTGGTATCTTTCATATCTTTATCAGCCCAAGATGTTCTAGCGCACGCCCACATCAAGTCAACGTAGTTATGGCCATTTTTATCTCTCTCAAAGTGCCAATCTTTAGCATCTCTCGGACCTTTAGCAGCATCGCCTGGTACTAGAGATTTCTCTTTTGGATCAACCATGATCTTCCAGATGTGAGATCTTCTTTGAGTATCAAAGCCAGCGTTGTCTTGGAACTGAACAGCATAGAAATTCTCACAACTCATCATAAATGGCATGTGGCAAGATGCACAAGTGTTGTCTTTGTGAGTATCTGCTTTAGATGCGATATATGCTTGAGTCTCGTGGCAATCTTTACACTCTTTTCTAATTTTTGGCTTAGTATAGAATGAGCTTAGATAGCCTTGCTCTGAGTTATAGTTCATACCTGTTACGCTCTTATCGCCTACAACTGGACCTGTGTTGTCGTGTGGATCGTGGCAAGTAACACATCTCATACCTTTATCATAGTGAGCTGTAAAGTATGATTGAGAACCTTCAGAACCACATCCTGGTCCCATTGATTTAAATTTAGAGCTTAAAGAAAGATCAAGCTTGCCGTTATTAAGAGGATTAGCACGAGCTAGATCTGGGCTAAAGTTAAACCTTTGGTGGCAGCGTTCGCAGTTTGATGTTCTAAAATTTGTAGCCCCATCAAGGTGACCGCCAGCTCCGTGACACTCCTCACAGCTTACGCCTTTTGAGATAGTGTGTTTTTGAAGCTCTTTAGCATTACCAAGTGCTGCGTAAAATTCTGCTTTTGATTTGAAATCAAATTTAACTGGGTGACAAACTTCACAATATGATGAGTTTGCTTGGAAAAACATCGACTTTTTATGTTTTGCGGCGTATGAGGCAAGACCTCTAACATATCCGCCATTATCACCATACTCTTCAAGAGTGCCAGGAAATTCTGGAACAAGCTCTTTGATTTTCTTAACAGTAGCGTCGTCTAAATTTAACGCCCATGTTCTTTGCCATTGGTTACCGCCAGCTACGATCTGACCTGTGCCATCTCTTAGCAAGCCGCCCTCAACGTAATAAGTACCACGAAGTAACCATGCATCTACGTAGCCCATTTTTGTTCTTAAGTGACCAACAGTTGCATAGATCACATCTGGTGTGATACCTTTTGGAAGGATAGAAGCGGTATCTTTGTCAAATACTGGCTCAGTTAGGTTGTTATTAACCTCTGGGTGCTCGCCAGGGAAGCGCATAGTAGTTGCGTGGCGAGATCTGCTCCACACTTCATACTGGGCTGGGTGACACTCACCGCACTTTTCTGGTCCTACAAATTTGTTAGGAAACTGAAGTGATGAAGTGGCTGGAATTCTATACATCATAGAGCTATAGCCCTTACCGCCATCTCTTTTACTAAGCTTTGACATATCAAAGCCATGTCCCTCGGCAAGCCACTCTAAGCCACGGTCGTGAACGACCATTTTACCGACGGTTTTACCACCATACTTTGTAAAAATAGGGTGGTTTTTAAATAACCAGTTATACATCTCTTGCTCTTCTACAACGTAGTCTTGCAAGGAGATAACACCTCTACTTTGCAGTGTGCCTTTAGGATTTGCGATAACATCACGTGCTTTATCGGACATCTGCATATTATGCTCTTCACAACAGGCTTGTGAAGCGAAGATGCTAACACCCATGAGCAAACCAGCTAAGGCTTTTTGTAGATTTCTCATGTGCCCTCCTTTAAATTTTTTATCCTAAAATCAAAATGATTTCATACTGATAATACTAACACCAAAAAAGGGTAGAAAAGGGGGAATTTTAATAAATTATAAATTTTCGAAACTAATTGTAAATGTAATACTATTTTCATCTACATTTCTAGCAAAGATTAGAGCATTATTTTTGCTAGCGATTAGCCGGCTCATATATAGGCCAAGCCCACTGCCAGACTCTTTTGTGCTAAAGTGTGGCTCAAAGATAACCTTTAAAAACGAAGCCTTTATCGCTCCTGCATTATTTTGAACGCATAAATTTTTACGATTATCTTTTATAAAAGTATAAA
Organism: Campylobacter concisus; assembly: GCF_002913715.1. NCBI lineage: Bacteria > Pseudomonadati > Campylobacterota > Epsilonproteobacteria > Campylobacterales > Campylobacteraceae > Campylobacter > Campylobacter concisus. The sequence continues at coordinate 117,286 of NZ_PPCE01000001.1, forward strand.
TTTTTATTACTCTTGGCTTTACATAGCTTTGTTTAAATGCATCTTTTGCGTTGTTTATAATATTTATTAAAATTTGGATTATTTCATTAAAATTTGCAAAAATCGTAAAATTTTCTCTTATATCGATCTCTATTTCTATTTGATATTTCTTAAGTGAGGCGTTTAGAATTTTTATAGTCTGATTTACCACTTCCTCTACGCTAAACTCCCTTTTTAAAGTATTTGGCTTAAAAAAATTTTTAAAATCATCAACCGTTTCAGACATAAAATTTATCTGCTTGCTAGTCTCTTCTATAAACTCATAAATTTTTGCTTCATCAAGCTTTTTTCGCTCCTGATAGAGTTCTAAATTTATTAAAGCTGAGCTGATTTGAGCTAAAGGCTGCTTCCACTGATGTGAGATATTGCCTATCATCTCGCCCATTGAGGCTAGGCGGCTTTGATGTATCATTAGCTGCTCAGTCTGTCTTTTGCTCTCTTCGCCACGCCTATGCATCTTATAAACAAGTAGCAAAAATATCCCAAATACAAAGGCTATCGCACTCATTATGATGACAACCTCTTTTAAATGGTAAGAAAAAATGGCACGTAGTGGGATTTTAAAAGATAGCATTGCCATCATCTCACTTGCTTCAGAAATTTTTCCATTTGAAATTTCATAACGATCCAACATCTGTTTTGGAGCACTTTCGCTATTATGACAGGCTAAGCAAGATGTATTTTGACTTTTTATAGGAAGTCCTACAAAAAATTGTGAGCCATTTTCATCTTTTATAATCTTTGAAAACTCACTAAATTTATTCTCTTTAAAGCCTCTTAACACCTGCGCTTCAAATTCATTTGGCTCATGAGCTTTATTTAAAGGCGCCATGGCGACTAGTTTGTAGTCAAAGTCAAGATTGTATTTTTTCTTTTGGATATTATAAATTTCACGGCTTATATATGAAGATGAAAGCAATCTCTCGTCAAAAAAATCCTCTTTTATAATGCCATCATGTTTTAGCTGCTCTATTAGCGGACGCTGAACGCCTGCAATGTACTCTCTTACAGAATTTATACTCTCAAGCACATAATACGCCTCTTTTTTGGCATCTTTCATTGCAAGATTACTATAAAAATTTAAAACAAGTGCGGATATTAAGAGATAAACAAAGATAAAAACACTTACGATTAGCTGAAATTTATATTTCACAAAGATAACCTACACCGTATAAATTTTTAATCACATCTTTGCCAAGCTTCCTTCTAAGCTCTTTTACGATCGTCTTTATCGCCTCTTTGCTTGGCTGCTCATACTCCCAAATATAATCAAAAATTTGTTCATAAGTTATAGTTTGATTTTTGTTGTTTAAAAAATACTCTAAAAGCCTACTTTCACTCTTACTTAGATGAGAAATTTCACCATTTATATAAAGTACTTTTTTGCCAAAATCGTATTCTAATTCATCATTTAGCCTAAGAGTAGGTTTGCGTCCAACAAGCTCTAAAGCAACGTCTTCTAGGGCCTTTATAAATGATTTTTTATCATATGGTTTTGCAAGATATCTTGTGATCTTTAGCTCAACCGCTCTCCACAAATACTCTTGCTCGACATGGCTTGATAAGATCACGATAGGAATTTTTTGATTTATGGTTCTTACTTTTTTAGCGATCTCTAGTCCATCGATGTTTGGCACGCTTATATCAAGCACCAAAACATCATAAGCATCGCTCATCGCTAGCTCAAGTGCATCATAGCCATCTGTTACACCATTTACTTCGGCAAAAAATAGTTCCAAAGAAGCACAAATATTTTTTAAAATCGCCTCTTCATCTTCAAGGCAAAGGACCTTTTTATTTGATAAAACGTCTAAAATATCATATTCTTGCATAGCTTCATCTCGCTTTTTGAGCAGATATTATCACTTGGTAGCTTAAAAAATAAGATTATCTAAAAAATAATTCATACCAATATAAAAAACAGATTACTTTTAAAAATTAAACTATAAATTTTTGTTGAAGTGATTTGAAGTCTTGATTAAAATTTTATATGAGAACTATTTTTGGATTTTTCTAAAGATTTTAGCTATCAATCAATTTGAAAAAGAAAGATAGCTATATTTATAGTATAAATTTTAGTTGCCTCTGCTTCCAGGTTTGATCGCTTTGCTTCCATTTTTACAAAGTGGGCAATGCTCAGGCTCATAAATTTCAAACTCAAAATTTCCTAAAGCAAAAAATGGCTTATCGCTTGGCAGTTTGGCATTTGGCTTGGCCTTATTGTCTAAATTTGTAACCTTACAAAAGCCACGATTCGCAAGTGCTGCAAAGCCAACTACCTCACCACCAAGGCTCTCTATCACGTGCGCTGCTTCAAGTGCCGAGCCGCCAGTCGTGATGATATCTTCACAAACGATAAATTTCTCACCTTTTTTTACCTCAAAACCACGTCTAAGACTCATTACCTTTTCAACTCGCTCTGTAAAGATAAAACGCTTCTTTGCTGCGCGAGCTAGCTCATAGCCAGCTAAAATTCCTCCAAGTGCAGGCGAGCAAACGCTATCAAATTTAATGCCAAATTTCTCTATCACACGGGCAAGCTCATCAGCTAGCTTTCCAGCCAAAGCTGGATCTTCAAGCACCTTTGCACTTTGGAGATAAAACTGCGAGTGATTGCCACTGCTTAGTAAAAAATGTCCCTCTAAATATGCCCCAGCCTCTTTATAAATTTTCTCTAAATCCATCGTTTTTTCCTTTTAAAATTTACTCAAAATCTTAACACAAGCCCACTTAAGCCACTCTTTTTAAAATTTAATAAGCCACACATTTGTATAATCTCTCAACACTCACAAAAAGGACGCTCATGCTTATATTTAACCCTGTTGTTTTTAGCATTTTGGTAATGACGATACTTTGTCTATTGCGTTTTAACATTTTGCTTTCTATCCTTATCTCTGCTCTTGTTGCGGGAGTAATGTATAAGCATGGATTTAGTGGATTTGAAAGTGGTATTGCAGGTGGGATCGATAGCCTCTTTACAGCCCTAAAAGAGACTACACAAAGCCTCATAAGCGGTATGCAAGGCAATCTTGAAACATCGCTTAGTTATATTTTGCTTGGTGCTTTAGCAGCCGCCATCGCAAATACAAATTTAACTGCTATCTTGATAAATGCTTTGAGTAAATTCCTTAGCTCAAATAAAGTGATTTTTATACTAACTATTGCATTTATAGCGTGCTTATCTCAAAATTTAATCCCAGTTCACATAGCTTTTATACCTATTTTGATCCCGCCACTTCTTGCTATTATGAATAAAATGGGAATAGATAGACGTGCCGTAGCTTGTGCTTTGACATTTGGTCTTCAAGCACCTTATGTAAGCCTTAGCGTTGGCTTTGGTCTGCTTTTTCACAATATCTTAAAAAAAGAGTTAGCAAATAACGGCATAACCACATCTATTTCTGATATCTCTTCTGTTATGTGGATAGGTGGCACTTCTATGCTTATCGGACTTATCCTCGCTATACTTTTTTACGGCAAGAAAAGAGCTTATAAAACTTCAAAATTTGAAAAAGAAGAGCTTGATGAGATCGAGCGTGCAAAAAGCCTTGAGATGACTAAAAAAGAGTGGGCAGTTTTAGCTGGTGCAGTTGTGGCTTTTGGTGTGCAAATTTATACTGAGCTACTACCTCTTGGTGCATTACTTGGACTTTTGGTTATGGTCGTTTTTGGTGGTATCGAATACAAAAAAGTAGATAAGATCATGGATAATGGCCTTGCTATGATGGGATTTATCGCATTTATCATGCTAGTTGCTGCAGGTTATGGCACTATCCTAAGAGAGAGTGGTGGCATAGACGAGCTTGTAAAATACGCTAGCTTGGTATCTGGCGGCAAGATAGGCGGAGCATTTTTGATGCTTCTTATCGGACTTCTTGTAACAATGGGCATAGGTACTAGCTTTGGTACGATCCCTATCTTAGCCTCTATCTATGTGCCACTATGTGTTAGCCTTGGTTTTGGCGTACCAGCCATCATCTTGTTAGTTGGCATAGCTGCGGCTCTAGGAGATGCTGGAAGTCCTGCAAGCGATAGCACACTTGGGCCAACAAGTGGTCTAAATGCTGATGGTGAGCACAACCACATATATGATACTTGTGTACCTACATTTATATTTTTCAATATCCCACTTATCATCGGTGGCATCGTTGGAGCTATGATACTTGGATAAAATTTGGCGTAACTAACGCCAAATTTCTTTTTATTTCTTCTACTTTTTATCAATATAAATTTTGGAACATCTTTTGCTTTTGAAAAATATAAAAATTTAAAATGCAAAAAGGATAAGTCAATGATGAGATCACTTTGGTCTGGTGTTTCAGGCCTACAAGCCCACCAGATAGCGATGGATGTAGAGGGCAACAACATCGCAAACGTCAATACTTATGGTTATAAATACAACCGTGCAAATTTTGCTGATATACTAAGCCAAACTCCAAGAGTCGCTACTGCTCCACAAGGTCAGCTAGGCGGTCAAAACGCTATGCAAATAGGTCTAGGAACGACTATAAACTCAACTACGAGAATTTTCTCACAAGGTACACTAACATCTACTGATAAGCAAACAGACCTTGCACTTCAAGGAAATGGTTTCTTTGTCGTATCTCCAGATGGTGGAACTACAAGATACTATACAAGAAATGGTGACTTTGTCCGTGATAAAGCTGGAAATTTTGTAAACAATAGTGGCTATGTCGTTCAAGGCTGGACAAGAGATGAAGAGACTGGCACTATCGACTCAACAGGTCCGATAAAAAATATTGTGATCAAAGAGGGTCTTACAACTCCAGCAAGAGCCACAACAGAAGTAAAGATAAAAGGCAACCTTGACTCAGGCAACACCATCGACCAAAGAAGCACTCCTATTTATTCACTAGACTCGGTTGCTGGCGGACGTGACTATAACAATGACGGGATTTTAGATCCAAACGAAGTCCACAATGAAAATGATGTAAATAATGATCAGTTTTATACAAACTCAAGAAAAGAACAAAGCTTAACAGAGCGTGGTGTAGATCTTGGTGTTACATTTGATGAGCTTGGAAATGGTCTTGCGTTAAGAGATGGACAAGGCATCTGGGTGAGCTATGCAAATGCTAAAACTGAAAAATTTACTATAGGTAGTGGGTCACCAAATAATGTTGGTTCACTTACTAATAATGGAACTACAAAAAAATTAAATATAACATTAAATGGTGTAAATATAACTGGAGATGTAACAAACATAAGTGATGTTGCTGCTGCTATTAACGCTCAATACAATAAAACTGGTGTTAGAGCTGAAATTTCAGAAGGTAATAAACTAACACTTATAAATAGAAATAACTCAGGTACTACAAAAGAGACAAAAAATATTCACTTAACTGTCAATGCTGGTGATGAATTAGTAGCAGCAACGAGAGCAATGGGAGTACTGCCGCCGGCAGATGCCGGTTTAGAAAATCGAGATATTATCACAGCTTATCAATATGTCTATACAAGCTCACAAACAACAGCAGTTCACGAATATAATGATGCGAAAGAAAGACAAGTAACTACAACAGAAGATCTTCGTGCTGCTATGCAAAAAGATGCAAGGAACTACATTGACTACAACGGTGATGGTCAAATAAGAGCAAACTCAGATGCACTTGACGCTGCAAAACAAGCAATAGCGGCACATAGAAGAACGCCTGGAACTGGCGGGGCAGCCATAACTAGCACCGTATATCAAACAGCCTATAATAATGCTTATAACACTGCTTATAATAATACAACTGGTACGGTGAATCAAAAGCAAGCTGCTGGTCATGCAGCTGGTATCGCGGCACTTCAAGCACTTGCAGGTGATGATACAAATGATGGTGTAAAGATCACTGTAAATAAACTAGGTCAATTTCAACTAGAAAATCCATCAAATGAAGTAGCAGATCATGCACTTTATATGACAACAACTGGTCTTACAAAGCCAGCTCAAGGTACAAATAATTCAGCAGTAAATGAAAACGTTAGACTTACAACTATTATGAAAGCACTTGATGGCGCACTAAGCCCAGGCCAAGCTCTAAGAGCAAGTGGAAAGATGATGATGTCAAGCCACGGCTCAACGGCAGAAATTTTTGACTCACTTGGATCAAAACACACAGTTAGTATCAAATGGGCAAAAACTGGTACCACAACAGATGGTGGAACTGAGTGGAGCATGATCATCCAAGTACCAGAGCCAGCTAAGATAAACTATTCAGGTCAGGGTCCAGATAACGTTATAACTGGAACAGCTAGATTTAACGCAAATGGCTCACTTGCAAGTTTCCATCCAGCAACGATAACATTTTCAGCTAACAACGGCTCACAAAGTGGCCAAAACATTAGCTTAAATTTTGGTCTTGGAACTGACTTTAACGGCTTAACAAGCTTTGATAAAGACTCATCAACTGAGTCAATCTCACAAGATGGCTACACAGGCGGCACATTAAACGGCATAAAAATAGATGAGACTGGAACGATAATAGGCTCATTTTCAAATGGTCAAAGCTTTGGCCTAGCTAAAGTAGCACTTGCTACCTTTACAAACAACGAAGGTCTTCAAAGTGAGGGAGGAAACGTATTTTCACAAACTGCAAACTCAGGTGAAGCAGTTATCGGTGCAGCTGGTACAGGCGATAAGGGAACGATCGCAGCTTCAAAACTTGAAGCTAGTAACGTCGATCTAAGCCGTGCGCTAACAGATCTTATTGTTATCCAAAGAGGTTTCCAAGCAAACTCAAAAACGATCACAACAAGTGACGAGATGCTAAATACACTTCTTCAATTAAAACAATAATAACTAAGACTTTTACAAAAGGGAGCGTTCGTCTCCCTTTGAAATTTATGCTTTAAATTTACAAATAAAATCAGCCTTCTTTTTGTAAAATGTTAAAAAATTTTACAAAAGAGAAAAAATGCAAGTAACACTTCTAAATCACACTCCACTAAATATCTGTTCTCACGCTATCCGCACATGCTGGCAAAGCTTTGAAAAAGGCGACAATGGCGGCGAAAAAGATGTTGAGCTAATAGATAGAGTAGGCAATAAATTTAAACACGCTTCGACCTTAGAGCACCTATACTATAACTTCTACATCCAAGGTATTTCTCGTGCACTACTTCAAGAGCTAGCTCGCCACCGCTTAGCGAGCCTAAGCGTCAAATCAACCCGCTACACACTAAAAGAGCTAAAAAAAGAGGAAAAATTTGAAGTAGGGCAGTTTGAGCGTGCGGCTAAATTTATCGTGCTAACAAATGACGAAATGGTCGATAACGCAAGCATAAAAGCACTTGAAAATTTACGTGAAATTTTAGCCTCAACTACAAAAAGCCTTGATATAGTTAAATACTGCCTGCCAGAGTGCTATAAAACTGAGCTTACATGGAGCATAAACGCTAGAAGCTTGCAAAATTTCATCTCTCTAAGAAGTTCAAAATCAGCCCTTTGGGAGATAAGAAATTTAGCAAATGCCATCTACGATGTCTTACCTGAAGAACATAAATTTATCTTTGAAAAATGCTTGCCAGATGATGAGCAAAACTAACATTTACGTTAGTGTGGTTTGTGGTTTAGAAGTGATGAAACGAGTGCTAAATTTACTTTTGTAAAACGTAAAGAAGCTCGTCTACGTGGATGTTTCTAGCTTTTAAATTTCTGCTGCCACGGTAGGCGTTATACTTTTGGCGCAATAGTTGAACCTTGCCCATCTTATTTAAATTTTGATCAAATTCATCTTGGTTGATAAAGCCCTCTGAGTTAAACGAAATGAGTACAAATTTTGCCTTTAAATTTGCTATCAGCTCGAAAAATGCCTCGCTTGCTGATGATTTTTTATTAAAAACTGATCTGTTCCAGTCCTTTGCGATGCCTGAAACTTTTGAAATTTTACTTGGCTCAGTGTTGCTTGCGATGAGATTTAGCATGAAATAGTTTGAACCGTATGGATGCTGATTATAAGGCGGATCAAGATAGACTAGATCAAGACCATCAAGCTCTTTTGCGAGCAAATTTGCGTCCTTTTGATAGACCTCAAATGGTACGCTGAAATTTGAGAAAATTGGCTTAGTCAAATTTATATTAGAAGTGATCCTTGAAATGGCGTTTTGCCCCCTGCCGCCAAACTGACCGATGCCATCTTTATTTTTATGAAAACCTTTAAAAATTCCACTTGTATTTGCATGCACGCTTGCATTATAAAGAAGTGGAGCTATGAAAAATTTTCTCATCTCAGCCGGCATTAGCTCATCTATGAGCCTTCTTGCGGTGTCAATGAATATGGCATTTTTTTTCGTGTAAAAGACCCGCTCGCCCTCGGTAATATTTTTATCATCTTGTGGGGCATAAAGCCTTGTTATAAAGCCCTCAGAAAGGTTATTTTTTATCTCTTTTTCAAGTCTTTTTTGCCAGAAATTTATCTCATTTTTTAGTTCATTTGTGGCGTTTTGCAGGTAGCATGAGTTTGTGATAAAGCTGTAAAGTTCCAAGTCGTTTGCGACTAGAAATTCGCTATTTTGCTTTAAAAACCTAGCCACCACGCCACTTCCACTAAAGAGGTCGCAGCAGCTAAGTTTTTCTTTTTTAAGCTCGTCTTTTGCGTATTTTACGCCTAGATCTATAAAGCCTAAAAGAGAGCGTTTATTACCAAGATAGGTTAAAATTTGCTCTTTTAGATAGGCTTGATTTTCTTGTTTAGCTGGCTTCAAATTAGTGCTTTTTTAGTCCCATAGTATCAACGTCAAGCTTGATCTCATCGTTGTTTATGATGACTAAGCCAAGATCAAGAATTTTATTTGCTATGGCGTGTGCTTCATCAAGTGAGTGCATCTTGTAAGTGCCGCATTGAAATTTATTTAGCTCTGGAATTTTATCTTGGTCTTTGACCTCTAAGATATCTTTCATAGAAGCAAGCCATGCCTCTTTTACGGCTTCTTCGCTAGGTGTGCCAATCACACTCATATAAAAGCCAGTTCTACAGCCCATCGGCGAAATGTCAATGATCTCTACGCCGTTGCCATTTAGGTGATTTCTCATAAAACCAGCAAAAAGGTGTTCTAAAGTGTGAGTACCTTTCTCTGGTAAAATTTCTTCATTTGGCTTGCAAAATCTCAAGTCAAAAACGCTGATATCATCGCCCTTTGGCGTTTTCATACTTTTTGCTAGTCTTACTCCTGGGGCTTGCATTTTCACATGATCTACACAAAAACTATCAAGTAGTGGCATATATTCTCCTTTAAATTTTTGGTAATTCTAGCGAAAAAAATGTTTAAAAATTTAAAGGCTCATGAAAAATTTTACATAAGCCTTGTAATATTTGAATGTTTGTGGGTATTAAAATAATAAAAATTTTACTTACTATTATAAATTTCTCATATATTCTGTACTATAAATACCTTGAATACGTCTTTTCATGTCACCATACCAACTTTTTGGAAGAGTAGTAAGAGAGTTAAATTTCTCTAGTAAATTTAAATTTTTATTTGGAGTGAAAAAGAGCCTATTTATCTCTAAAATGCTCATATGAACTGGATCTTTTTCTATAACTTCTATCACGTCGCCCACTTTGCACGATCCTGGTGTTATGACACGGTAATACCAGCCAGTAAGGCCAGTTTCAAAGATGTGAGTAGCCATATTTTCATTACCCCATCTTTTTGAGAGCTTAAAGCAAGGCTTTCTTGGCTGCGATACTTGAAGGACTAGTGAGCCGATTTTATGTATATCACCTACATATACACTACTCTCATCAAGACCGTCAATGCATAAATTCTCACCCATAGCTCCATAAGCCATATTTTTTAATCCTAAAAAACTCTCCCAATCGGCGTAATTTGCAAATGAATTTGCAAAAACTGCCTTTTCAGGGCCGCCATGGTGCTTTGTATCAGCGACACTATCACCCACAAAGCCAAGTTCATTTGCGAAAATTTCGCCATTTTGAGCTACTTTAAATATAGCTGAGCTCCATGGTGTATTTAGCTTATTAGTAGCACTTTGCGAGCCATAATTTTTCACCTCGCCAATTAATAATGCTTTTACTATTGCCATCTTTTTCCTATCAAAATTTAGCTTATTCTTAAATTATTTGCGTGAGTTAGTGCGATCGCGATTGCATCGGTGATATCAAGTGGTTTTATCTCTTTGTTTATACCTAAAATTTTCTTCACCATAAATGCCACTTGCTCTTTGTCAGCTTTGGCCTTGCCAGTGACAGTTTTTTTTACCTGAAGTGGCGTATACTCGGCAAAATCACCATGAAGCTGTAAAATTTTAAGGCTAAGTGCTCCTCGAAACTGAGCGAGCTTTAAAACCGTTTTTGGGTTGTAGGCAAAAAATATATCTTCAATTGCGACCTCGTCAAATTTATGGTTTTTAAAGATGAGATCAAGCCCCTCACAAAGCTCGGTAATCTGATACTGAAGTGTGTTTGGTTTTATTTTTATGAGTCCTGCTTCAAGAAGAGTAGTTTTAAATTTATTTTTTTCGAGTATTGCATAACCACAATTCTTCGTTCCTGGATCGATTCCTAAAATTTTCATCACTATCTTTTCAATACTTTTTCACGACTTTTTCACGATGTGAAAAAGTTTGTCAGAGTTTAACAAAGGTTTTATTAAAATTAAGATAGTATCACTATAAAAATTCTCGAAATTTAAGGCATAAAAATTTGATAGCAGACGAAATTTTAGAAAATCTTTCAACACAAATTTCACCTGAAGAATACCAAAGTTATATCAAGCAATTAAAATTTAACGAAAAGGCTTCAGACGATCATATTATCGTATTTACTGCACCAAATGAGTTGATGGCTAAATTTATAAATACAAGATATGCTGATAAAATCGCTCATCTATATGAAGTTAAAACAGGCATAAAACCAAATATTGAAATTTCATCTACTAAAAGTAGCAAGGTATCAAAACAAAATCAAATAAATGTTAAGCAAATAAAAACACAAAGTAGCATTTTAAATCCAAGCTACACATTTGAAAATTTTGTCTGCGGTGCATCAAATCAATACGCATTTTTAAGCGCAAAAGCAGCCGCTGAAAAACCAGGCGTGCTTTACAACCCACTTTTTATCTATGGCACGACGGGACTTGGCAAGACTCACTTACTCCAGTCAGTCGGAAATCATTGTTTAAATAAAGGAAAAACCGTTATTTGCGTAACTAGCGAACAATTTATGATAGATTTTACCAGTCACATAAATAACCACTCAATGCCAAAATTTCGTGAAAAGTATAGAAACTGTGATGTTTTGCTAATAGACGACGTACAATTTCTTGGTAAGACTGATAAAATCCAAGAGGAATTTTTCAACACATATAATGAACTTTTAGCAAAAAATGGTCAAATAGTTATGACTTCAGATCGACCTCCAAAGACACTAAAAGGCTTTGAGGATAGGATGATTTCAAGATTTGATAAAGCCTTTATGGCTGATATTACGCCGCCTGAACTTGATACAAAGATAGCTATCATCATCAAAAAATGTGAGTTTGATAAAATCGATTTAAATAAAGAGGTCATAAACTACATAGCTACAAACATGGGAGATAATATCCGTGAGATCGAGGGAGCTATCATAAATTTAAACGTATTTAAAACTCTTATGAAAGAAGAGATAACACTTGATCTTGCAAAAAGTATATTAAAAGATTTGATCAAAGAAAAACGTGAAAATATAAATTTCGATACTATCGTTGAAATAGTTAGTAAAGAACTAAATATCAAACAAAGTGATATAAAAAGCAAATCAAGAGTTACAAATATCGTAGAAGCAAGACGAATCATCATATATCTTGCAAAGATGCTTACAACAAACTCAATGCCACAAATTGCAAACTATTTTGGTATGAAAGATCACAGTGCCGTTAGTCATAATATTAAAAAGATAAATGAGCTAATACAAACTAATGAAATTTTTAGTCTAAAAGTTACTGAATTAAAAAATAAAATTTTGACAAAAGGATAAAATACAATATGAAATTTGTGAATAAATGTGAAAAAGAAAATATAATTTTTCACATTTCAAATAGCTGTATTTCGATGTTTAAAAGTAATTTTCACTTTTTAACATCACCTACTAAAACAAAAAAATTAAATTTAAAAATAGAAGGAAGTTTTTAATGAAGGTTTTAATAAACAAAAATATGCTTGAAAGCATAGTAACAAATACAAATCCATATCTTGAAAAAAGAGATCTTAGTGCTATAACTTCTCACATTTATATCTCAGCAAAAGATGGAGTTTTAAATATAAAAGCAACTGATCATGAAATAGGTCTAGCATATAAACTAAGTAACGTAAAAATCGTAGATGAAGGTTACGCAACTGCAAATGGCAAAAAACTACTTGACATTATAAAAAGTCTAAAAGACGAAGAAGTGATGTTAGAAACTGTAAATAACTATCTTTATATAAAACAAAAAAACTCAAAATATAAACTTCCAATGTATAAATTTGAAGATTTCCCAGAATTTCCAACGATTGAGGGTAAATCAAAATTTAATGTTGATGCTGTTATGTTAGGAAGAAGTTTAAAGAAAATTTTACCAAGTATTGATAGTAATAACCCAAAATTTGAACTAAATGGTGCTTTCCTTGATATTAAACAAGACTTTATAAATATAGTCGGTACTGATACGAGAAGACTTAGTGTATTTAAATTTCAAACACCAACTGAAAAAGAATTTTCACTAATAATCCCTAAAAAAGCTATCAATGAAATACAAAAACTATTTTTTGACAAGATAGAAATTTACTATGATGAAAATATCTTAATCGCTCAAAGCCAAAATTTTGAATTTTTCACAAAACTTATAAATGGTAAATTCCCAGATTACGAGCGTGTCATACCAAAAGAGGTCAGAAAAAGACTTCAACTAAGTAGAGATAAGATGATAGAGGGTATAAAAACTATCTCAATGCTAAGTGATACAATGAAAATATCCTTTGCAAAAGACAATATAACATTTGAAAGTGTTATAGAAGATAACTCTGAAGCAAAAACTACGATAGATTATCAAACTGGTTTAGAGCTTGGAGATGAATTTTTCATAGGTATAAAAAATAGATATTTACTTGACTTTTTAAGTAGCATAGAGGATGAAAATTTTGAGCTTGGATTTAATGAAAGCTCACTAGCATTTGTTGTAAATTCAAAAGAATTAACAACAGTAATAATGCCGATAAATTTATAAGATAAGGCAAGATTATGGAAAATAATTACGGCGCAGAAAATATCAAAGTACTAAAAGGGCTTGAGGCGGTCAGGAAGCGCCCAGGCATGTATATAGGTGATACTAATATAAGCGGTCTTCACCACATGATCTACGAAGTCGTTGATAACTCTATTGACGAAGCGATGGCAGGATACTGCGATACGATAGACGTTGAGCTTACACGCGAGGGATCAGCGATCATCAGCGATAATGGCCGTGGTATCCCAGTAGATATGCACCCGACTGAGAAAATTTCAGCTGCGACTGTTGTTTTGACAGTGCTTCACGCTGGTGGTAAATTTGACAAGGACACTTATAAGGTCTCTGGCGGTCTTCACGGCGTTGGTGTATCTGTAGTAAATGCCCTTTCTAAAAAGTTAGTCGTAAATATCAAACGTGATGGTAAACTTCATAGACAAGAATTTGCAAAAGGTATCCCACAAAGCGATCTTGAAGTTATAAAAACTACAAACCGCACAGGCACACAAGTCGAGTTTTGGCCAGATGATAGTATATTTGAAGTGACTGAATTTGATGACGAAATTTTAGTAAAAAGATTTCGCGAGCTAGCCTATCTAAACCCAAAGATAACTATAAATTTTAAAGATCAAAGAAATGGCAGGAGCGAGAGCTTTCATTTTGAGGGCGGACTTGAGAGCTTTGTAACTGATATGAACAAGGCAAATGCTGTCAGTAAAGCAGTATCATTTAGCGGTGGCGAAGATGACGTTATGGTTGATTTTGCACTACTTTACAACGACACTTATAGTGAAAATTTATTAAGCTTTGTAAATAACATCAAAACTCCAGATGGTGGTACACACGAAGCTGGATTTAGAGCAGGCCTTACAAGAGTTATCACAAACTACGTTCAAGCAAATGCTGCTGCACGTGAAAAAGATACAAAGATAACTGGCGAAGATATCCGCGAGGGACTTATCGCAGTTGTTAGCGTAAAAGTACCAGAGCCGCAGTTTGAGGGACAAACAAAGGGCAAACTAGGCTCAAGCTATGTAAAACCTATCGTTCAAAAGATGGTTTTTGAAGTGCTTACAAAGTATTTTGAAGAAAATCCTATCGAAGCAAGAGCAATAATGGATAAAGCCCTAATGGCAGCTCGTGGTCGAGAGGCCGCTAAAAAAGCTAGGGATCTAACTCGCAAAAAAGAGAGCATGAGCATAGGCACACTACCTGGTAAGCTAGCTGACTGCCAAAGCAAAGATCCAGTAATTAGCGAGCTATATCTAGTGGAGGGTGACTCTGCGGGTGGTTCTGCAAAGCAAGGACGTGATAGAGTTTTCCAAGCGATATTGCCGCTTAAGGGTAAAATTCTAAACGTTGAAAAGGCAAGACTGGATAAAATTTTAAAGTCTGATGAGATAAAAAATATGATAACAGCGCTAGGCTGCGGCATAGGAGATGAATTTGACGCTGAAAAGCTTAGATATCATAAGATCATCATCATGACCGATGCTGATGTCGATGGTAGCCACATTCAGACGCTACTTTTAACATTCTTCTTTAGATTTTTAAATAAAGTTGTAGAAAACGGCCACATCTACCTAGCTCAGCCGCCACTTTACCGCTATAAAAAAGGTAAGAAAGAAATTTATCTAAAAGATGAAAAGGCACTAAATGAATTTCTTATCGAAACTGGTATCGAGGGCGTTGATATAGAGGGTATCGGTAGTGCAGATTTAATTGATTTCTTAAAGATCGTTGCAGCTTATAGAAGCGTCTTAAAAGAGCTTGAAAAACGCTTTAATGTCCTTTCAGCGATCCGCTATATGATAGAAAATCCAGACATCGTTTCAAAAAGCTACAATGAAATTTTCGAAATTTTAAGAGACTTCTTAAAAGCTGAGGGCCACAACATACTAAACCACTACGTTAGTGAAGATGAGGTTAGAATTTATGTCCAAACTGAAAGTGGCTTAGAAGAGCTTGTGGTAAATGAAAATTTATTCACAAACCCACTTTACGAAGAGGCACTTTATATCAGCCAAAAGATAAAAGAGCGCGGCCTAGACTTGCATAGTGACGTTATAGACGTGCTTGATGAAGTAGAGAAAAATGCAAAAAAAGGTGCATATATCCAGCGCTACAAAGGTCTTGGTGAGATGAACCCTGAGCAGCTTTGGGAGACTACGATGAATCCTGAGAACAGAAGACTTTTAAAGATCGATATAAACGACGCTATAAGCGCTTCTGATACGTTTAATCTCTTCATGGGCGATGAGGTCGAGCCAAGAAGAAACTACATCCAAGACCACGCAAAAGACGTTAAACACTTGGATATTTAAAAGAAAAAGGATAAAAAATGAGCGAAGAGATGAAGTATGGCGAGAAAATTTTAAAAGAATTTGATGTAGAGAGTGACCTTGAGGTCTGGGAAAATAAGCAAACAAGGGACTATGTCATAAAGATCACTCTGCCTGAGTTTTGTTGCCTTTGCCCTCGCTCTGGTTATCCTGACTTTGCGACCATATATCTTGAATACATTCCAAATAAGTTGGTTGTCGAGCTAAAAGCGATAAAGCTTTATATAAATAGCTTTATGAACCGCAATATCAGCCATGAAGATAGTATAAATGAAATTTACTCTGTTTTAGAGAAAAAGCTTGAGCCTAAATTTATGAAGATAGTGGGCGACTTTAACCCACGTGGAAATGTTCATACAGTTATCGAGATCAGCTCTGATCTAGTCGTAAAAAAGCCAGCTGAAGAGAAAGAATTTGCTCCAAAAAGTAGGGAGAGAAACTTTAGTGATAAGCCACGCGAGAGACGAAGTACAAGTGATCGTGGCAATAGAAGCAGCAGAGATGATAAATTTAAAAAAGATGATAAACCAAGAAGAAGCTCAAACAAAGAGGGCTTTAGAAAGATAAGCTATGCCGATGATAAGAAGCCAAAAGTAGTCAAAAAGGATAAATAATGATAAGTGCTAAGCTTATAGAACATATCTTTAAAGCAGCATCTATATCACGTTGGAACGACTATCCAAAGATGACAAATTTAGTCGAGCTTGATAAGCAAGCTCATAAATTTATCATCGCTTATTTCATAGCAAAACAAGAACAAGACGCCGATATGAACTATATCATTGAGGCTGGAATTTTTGAGTTTTTAAGTAGGGTCGTAGTCACAGACATACGTCCAGACGTCTTTCATCACATCCAAAAGACAAAAAAAGAGCAGATAAATAGCTGGGTTTTAAGTAATCTTGATAGCCTTATTTCAGATATTGAAGATGGGGAGTTTTTAGAGAGATTTAAAAATTATTTTAAAAGTGATAAAAAGCATGAAAAAGAGCGCCTCATCCTAAAAGCAGCCAGCTATCTTGCCACGAGGTGGGAATTTTCTATCGTCTATCAAACAAGCCAGTTTTTAAGCGATATAGAAGAGCTTAAAGCCAAGGTTGAGGAGGAGATGGAGGATTATTACGAGCTAATTGGCGTTAGAAAGATCGCTATGAATCAAAAATTAGCCCGCCTTGTTGATCTAAGTGGTAGGCTAAGGTTTCAAAAACGCTGGGCGCAAACGCCTCGTATCCCTGAAACTGCGGTCTTAGGACATATGCTAGTAGTTGCGATACTTAGCTATTTTTATTCACTAAAAGCAAAAGCTTGCAAAAAACGCCTAGAAAATAACTTCTTTTGTGCACTATTTCACGACCTACCAGAGAGCCTCACAAGGGACATCATAAGCCCTGTAAAATACGGTGTAAAGGGGCTAAATGAGATTATCAGCGAGTATGAGATGAGGCTTATTGATGAGAGGATTTTGCCATTTGTACCAGAAAAAATAAAAGATGAGTTTAGTTACATCCTTGGTATCAGAAAAGATGGTGAAAAATTTATAAAAGATGAGTTTGAAAATAGAACTTATGAGCGCAAGATCATCTGCCACGAAGGGACTATGGAAAACGTAAATGAGGATAAATTTAACCCGATCGATGGCAAAGCACTAAAATACTGCGACAAACTCTCAGCCTACATAGAAGCTGGAATTTCTATAAGCTACGGTGTCAAGTCAAAAGAACTAACTGATGGCTTTAATAATATGTATAAATTTTTTAGCGAAAAACCTAAGATCGACGGAGTGGATTTTTTAGAAATTTGTGATGATTTTAATGAGCATTTTGGTTTAGAAAGACCCCCTCTCAGATAACTGCGGCACACACTTAATACAAGTGCTCTGCTGTGTTCCCACCCTGAAGCGGTGCTCATAAAAAGCATTGCACAGGTCTAAGAAGGAGCTTCGCAATCATACAGAAACTATACTTAAATTTTGTTTTATAGTTACATTTTTAAAAATTTAGCTTTAAAAGTATATAATCAGCCAAAATTTCACAAAAAGTAGAGTAATGTCTGGAAAGTTTAAACTTCGTTTTTTATCAGCTTTTAGAGATTTTTTTATCTATCATCACAAATCTTTAGAGTTTCGTGCAAAAATTTTTGCCGCTATGATCTCTGCTAAATTTGACCCAGACGAAGATGATTTTTTTGTTTTAAATGACATTACAAATGAAATTTATGAAAATGACCAAACCAGAAAAGACTTTTTGATCCAAACTGTTAAAGAATATGTAGCAAGAGTTAAAAGAAACGATAGGATCACACTTGATGCACTACTTTTAAGCATTGATAAAGACCTAAAAGATCATAAAAGATACGCCAAAAAGATAGATTTTTCTCATCTTCGTCGCTTGATGAGTGGCTGTGAGGAAGAAATTTTAGTTCAGCAAAGAGTTTATGAGTTTTTAATAAACGAAGTTAAACTCTATTCTTAAAATTATCATTCATTTTAAATTTTTAATCATCAACTAGCATAAAATTATTTCTTCATCTGAATAGCAGTCTGAATCATCTCATCACTTGTTGTGATACTTTTTGCACTAGCCTCATAAGCCTTTTGTGTGACTATAACCTCACTTAGCGCTTGACCAAGATCGACGTTACTCATTTCAAGTTTATTTGCAAGAATTTGTGAGCCATAAATGGTCTCACCAGCTTTATTTTTATAAAAAAATGCTTCACCTGAATTTGGAGTTGCTTCATAGAGATTATCACCTACTTTTGATATGCCCTGTTCATTTTGGAAGTGAAATAGAGCTATTTTTGCAACTATAAATGAGCGAGAATTGTCAAAATTTGCCATGATATTTCCACGATCATCGACGCTATATTTTGTGAGATTTCCTTCGGCGTAGCCATCTGCTTTTATGACAAAGTCTTTTTTTGAATTGGCCGAGCTTGTTATGCCATTATAGACATTTGCATCTCCATCGCCAAGAAAATTTAAAGCTACGTTTCCAACGCTTGTTAATGTATTTGTAATAAGCCTACCGCTACCATCAAAAGTAAGTGTTCCCATAGCTGTATTTTGTACAACACCATTAGCATCAGTTATCGTAGCTGTGGCATTCCAGGTAGTTTGATTGCCACCTTGAGGGATTTGCTTTGTAAAATTTATAGTTACTAAGCTCTTTGTACCATCACTGTTATATATCTCTGAGCTTAGTTTTTCTTTATTAGCTACTTCAACTAGTGATGTAACTTCAGCTTTTACATCTAAGCTAGCAAAATTCATAAATTTTAGGCTTTTATTGTTTATATGCCAGCTGCCATCGCTCTCTAGCGTGGTTGAAAACTCACTAAATTTACCATCACCGTCTTTTACTTTTACCACTACGCTATCACCTGCTTTTGCACCAAAGTTCGTCTGACTTAGTGGGATTTGTCCATTTAGTGAGATAGTTTTGTTTGTATTATCGAGTGTATAATTAAAATTTGCCGCATCAATGGCTGTTGTTCGCTTATCTGTTATAAGGCTTGAATCTAGGTTACCTTTTAAATTTATATTTTTTGTTTGCTTGGCTGGCATATATAAAAAATGAGGTAAATTTATACCTTTTTGTGAGCCAGTATCGCCTAGTTTTAGATCCTCTTCTTTTGCAGTAAATGCCTGCGTGGTACCTTTTGTTTGACCATATTTTCTAAGAGCATTAGCACTTGGGGTGACTGGAGTAAAACTTGTTAATGTACCAAGAAGCAAGTTGCCTTTATTATCTACTAAATTTCCAGCCCCATCTATATCAAAGCTACCTGTTCTTGTGTAGTAGTTTCTACCATTTTTATCAACGACACCAAAAAAGCCTTTACCGCCTATGGCTAGGTCGAAGTTATTATCAGTATTTTGAAAACTACCATTTGTCATCTTTAAAGCTGTCGTTTGTTTTGTAGCTCCAAGACCTACTTGATTGTTAGTTGGACCACTTCCAGCTGAAGCCATATGTTGATTGATTAAATTTTTAAACTCAGGGATTGAAGCTTTAAAACCTACATTGTTGATATTTGAAATATTATTTGCCCAAACATCCATGCCAAAGCTTTGTGTTTTAATGCCACTAATTCCGTTGTAAAAACCTCTCATCATGGCTTTTATCCTTCGTAAAATTCAGATATTTTATCCATTGGGATATATTCGCCCGCGATTTTTATCATGGCTTTGCCATCTACAAATTTTACTGCCTCAACAGGATAGCTACCTACTTGAGTCTTGTATGAATTACCATCTTTTCCAGTGTAATTAACAGATACTGTATATGCTCCGTTTGGTAATTGTTTTCCAGAATCATCTTTGCCATCCCAAGATATTCTGCGAACTCCTGACTTTAGATCTTTTATATCGATTGAACGAACGACCTCTCCATTTGCATTTTTAATTTCGAGCTTACCATTTGCAAGATCTGATTTAAAATAAAGTGCAAAATTTACAGTTTTTTGCTCATCTGTTAGTAAAACTGAGTTTGAACCAGTTGAGACCATTTTTCCAAGAGCTGATATGGCGTAGGCATTTGCATTTGATTTTAACTGATTTACAAGCTCTTTCATAGCTGAGTTTGTATTTTGTTGCATCTCTAGTGATGCTAGCTGGCTAGTTTGTGTAAGCATCTTTTCAGTATCCATAGGACTTGTTGGGTCTTGATACTGAAGCTCTGTTAAAAGTAGCTTCATAAATGCATCTTTATCTAGCTGTGCATTTGGGTTAGTTCCTGTGCCAGCTGCCGCATCTTGCTTTGCTTTTGCCTTTTTCTCGGCGTTTTTTTGTTGTGTTGTTTGTGTAGTTATATCTGAAACTGAAGCCATTATCTCTCCTAAATATATCTTGGTATTACTAGCTCAAGCAAGCTTTGTTCCGCTTGAGTGTTTTCGCTCTCATCGCTTTGATTTGAGCTGTATTTATTCTTTGCTTGTTCTTTTTTATCTTGTCTTTGATTTTGATCTGAGAAATTCATCTCAAGCTCGGTAAATCCCATATTTACAAGGCTGTTTTTAAACTCGGCTTGATTTTGTAAAAAGAGATTCATCGTAGCCGTGGTTGAGTTAAAATTTACATGTAAGTTATTGCCGCGATTTACCATTGTGATCTCAACCTCGCCTAAATTTAGGGGATTAAGTGTGATGTTAAAGCGAGTGATTGGCGCTTTGTAGTTTTGCACCTGCTCTTTTAGCGTAGAAGAGAAGTTACTAAGCGTCTCTTTTATCTCCGCCTTTGTTTGAAGCTGGTGTTTAGCGCTACTAGCGATATCTTTTACCATTTGATTTAGCTCTGATTTATTATCACTGCTAAAGGTCTCCTCACTTGGCTCAGTCTCGCTCATCTGCTCTCTTTCTGGAAAGAGTAACGACTCAAGAGTTGGGGCTTTTTGCACCTTTTGCTCGTGTAAATTTACCTTTACTTTTGGCTCTTTTGGCTGCTCCTTGGGCTCAACATCCACTATCTCATCATCAAGCCTTACTTCACTATCATCTAGCTTTTTAGGCTCTTCTTTGACTAAATTTTTAACTTCGCTGACTGGATTTGCCACTACCTCTTTTAGTAAAGTATCAAGCTTTACGACCTCTTTTGGCTCGTTTTTGATGATAGTTTGCTCGACCTTGTTTTTTAGCTCTTTTAGGTAAAAAGGCTTATCCTCAGTCTTTATCGGCGTGAAAAATTCCTGCTTGCCTAAACTTTTAAACATCTCATTTAGTTTTGGAACATCATCATTTGAAATTTCTATATTTTCAAGGCCAAGGTCAAATTTCTTAGCAAGGTCGATAAGATCGCTAACACTTTTAACGTTGCTAAGCTCTTCGACGTTTTCAGGCACACTTAAGAAATTCGCTATTTTGTCGCTGAAATTTGGAAATTTACTTACTTTTTCATTGCCGTTTAGAATTTCTAAAACTTGCAAAAGTTGCATGAAATTTGCATTTTCATAAAGCTCATTTTTTGTATTTTCGTCCAAATTTTCTTCAAGTGCGGTTGAAATTTTTGCCGCACTTTCGCTTTGAGCTTTTTGCAGTGTCTCTTTTTGAGTGGTAACCGTTTTTACTATCTCTTTGACATCCTTTTCGGTAATCTTTTGACCGCTATTTGCCTTGCTCGCAGCCGCATCCAAAACCATCGACAAAAACTCGCCGTTGTTTTGAGACTTCTTCGCAGCTGCAGGCTTTTTAGTAGCCGCAGGAGCTAGCAAATCTACGTTGTTTTTCGCTGTGTAAGCTTGCATTTAAACCTTTCAAATTTTTAAACTTAATGCCAAGCATGCAAAATCTATTCCAAAAATTAATTTCTTGATATCAGCTTAAAATTTATAAAAATTTGGCTATAATCTGCCCCTATTTTAAAACTGACAAACGAAAAATAGCAAACTAATAAACGGAGAAAAATTTGGAAAAGATACGAAATATAGCCGTTATCGCACACGTCGACCACGGTAAAACAACAATGGTTGATGAGCTTTTGAAACAGTCAGGAACATTTAACGAGCATCAAAACCTTGGCGAGCGTGTAATGGATAGCAACGACATCGAAAGAGAGCGTGGCATCACGATTCTTTCTAAAAATACTGCCATTCGCTACAAAGATACAAAGATTAACATCATCGACACCCCAGGTCACGCCGACTTTGGTGGTGAGGTTGAGCGTGTTCTTAAGATGGTTGATGGCGTTTTACTACTTGTTGATGCGCAAGAGGGCGTTATGCCACAAACTAAATTCGTCGTCAAAAAGGCACTCTCACTAGGGCTTCGTCCAATCGTCGTCGTAAATAAGATAGATAAGCCAGCAGGTGATCCAGACCGCGTTATAAATGAAATTTTTGACCTTTTTGTTGCACTTGATGCAAATGATGAGCAGCTAGAATTTCCAGTCGTTTATGCCGCTGCTAAAAATGGCTATGCAAAGCTAAAACTAAGTGATGAAAATGTAAATATGCAGCCACTTTTTGAGACTATCCTAGCTCACGTACCAGCTCCAAGCGGTAGCGATGAAAACCCACTCCAGCTTCAAGTTTTCACGCTTGATTATGATAACTACGTCGGCAAGATCGGTATTGCAAGAATTTTTAACGGTAAGATATCAAAAAATCAAAATGTCATGCTTGCAAAGGCTGATGGTACAAAGACAACTGGTAGAATTTCAAAGTTAATTGGCTTTATGGGTCTTGAAAGAACCGATATTAACGAAGCTGGTACTGGCGACATCGTAGCGATCGCTGGCTTTGATGCGCTTGACGTTGGCGATAGCGTCGTTGATCCAAACAATCCTCATCCACTAGATCCTCTCCATATCGAAGAGCCAACACTTAGCGTTGTATTTTCTGTAAATGATGGCCCATTAGCAGGCACTGAGGGCAAGCACGTCACATCAAATAAGATCGATGAGCGCCTTGCAAACGAGATGAAGACAAATATCGCGATGAAATACGAAAACATCGGCGAGGGCAAATTTAAAGTAAGCGGTCGTGGCGAGCTTCAGATCACTATCTTGGCTGAAAATATGCGCCGTGAGGGCTATGAGTTTTTACTTGGCAGACCTGAGGTCATCGTAAAAGAGATAAACGGCGTAAAATGCGAGCCATATGAGCTTTTGGTTATCGACGCACCTGATGATACGACAGGCACAGTCATAGAAAAACTAGGCAAAAGAAAGGCTGAAATGGTCTCTATGAACCCAACAGGAGATGGCCAAACAAGGATCGAGTTTGAGATCCCAGCGCGCGGCCTTATCGGTTTTAGAAGCCAGTTTTTGACTGATACAAAAGGCGAGGGCGTTATGAACCACAGCTTTTTGGAGTTTAGACCACTTAGTGGCACCGTTGAGCACAGAACAAATGGTGCGCTAGTTTCGATGGAAAACGGCGTAACGCTTGCTTATTCGCTATTTAACTTGCAAGATCGTGGCGTGCTATTTCTTGATCCACAAGCAAAAGTCTATGTGGGTATGATCATCGGCGAGCACAGCCGTCCAAACGACCTTGACGTAAACCCTATCAAGGGTAAAAACCTAACAAACGTGCGTGCTAGCGGTAGTGACGATGCGATCAAGCTTGTCCCACCTAGAAAGCTAAGCCTTGAGCGCGCGCTAGAGTGGATAGAAGATGACGAGTTGGTCGAGGTTACGCCTATAAATATCCGCGTTCGCAAGCGCTATTTAGATCCAACAGAACGCAAAAGAAAAGCAAAACTCTAATCAAATTTTATCATTTCAGCCCCTTTGTAAAGGGGCTAATAATTGAACTCTAAAAACAGCAAATAAATTTCTATAAATTTCTCATATTTTTTTGCATTATTTATTTAAGTTGGCTTTGTTCAAGACGAAATAGAGTCATTCTCTCTTATTTAAAATTTATCAACCTTAAAACCATTTTTACTTTAAAATACCATACTTACTTTTCTATTTTTGCTTTTAATGTAATCAATACAAAAATGCTTAGTTTATGCTAGAATCGGCGAAAATTTAAAGGAAACCGATGAAAAAACTAAAATTTATCTTTGCTCTCGCCGCCGCGTTTATTTTTAGCGGCTGCTACTAGACGACGCTGCTTACGCGCGTACCGATCTCCGCGCTTGTTTCGGACAAAGGCTCGGACGTGAAATCCATGATCGTGCTAACGGATATAACGCCGCAGACGCACGTTACGAAAACGGTAACGGACAACGTGCGGGTTTTTGTCCCGGACGCTAAATTTAAGGATTTCCCGACTGGAGAAACCGCCTATGAGATGAGCGTTAGCGTCGGCAAGGGCGAAAAGGGCGGCAAAAACTCGGATAAGCGCGCCGTGCGGATATATCTAAGCCAAGACGGCGATGTCTACGGCAAGCTTAGCAAAAACATACTCGAGCAGTACGCGGGCGCGGCGAAGCAGAAAATGGAGCCGACGCTAAAAGTGGCGATCAAATTTGAAAACGACACGAACGTCGTTTATGAGCTGGTCGCGGGCAACGACTTTAAGGCGAGCGACGAGGCGCAAACGGGCGGCGTTTATACCTTGGCGCCGGGGCAGGTCACGGGGGCGATCTGGGCGGATAGCGCGGCAGTAAATACGGCGATCGCGGGCAAGGCGGTCAAAATAGGCACTCTAAAAAAGTCGGCGAAATGAAAAACGTAAAAATAGGCTTCATCGGCGGCGGAAATATGGGCGGCGCGATGATAGAGGCGCTTTGGCGAGCGCAGTGCAGCGCAGCTAACGCGGGGCAAAACTCGGCCGAGGACGAGCGAAAATTTGACGGCGGTAGCGAGGTGCACGGGGCGGAAAATTTAGCGTAAACGGATAAAAACGCGAGTCAGCGCGAATATGAAAAAGAGGCGAAATTTGAAATCCTAGCCTGCGCCAGAAGCAAAAACGAAGCCTTACGACAGAGATTCGGCGTAAAAATAGCCGCGAGCGAAACGGATCTAGCGCGCGAAGCGGACGTGGTCGTGCTGGCTACTAAGCCCGCTAGCTACGAGGCTATCTTGCGTCTGATCGCGCCCGAGCTTGCGGGCAAAATTTTGCTTCTTTTGGCACCGGGTTTTGACATAAATCGCGCTAGGCAAATTGCTGGCGAGGGCGTTTATATCGCTCGCGCGATGCCGAACGTCGCGGCTTGCATCGGCGCGTCGGCCACGGCTCTTTGCTTTGACGCTGGATTTAGCGAGCCCAAGAAAGAGACCGTGCGCGAGATAATCGCTAAAATAGGCAAAATTTACGAGATAGACGAGGCCGGGTTTGCCGCATTTACGGGTATCGCGGGAAGTCTGCCCGCATATGCGTGCGCCTTTATCGAGGCTGCGGCCGATGCCGGCGTGCGGGGCGGACTGCCTAGGCGGCTTTGCTACGATGCCGTCTGTGCGGCGATAGAGGGGACGGTGCGTCTGATCCAAAGCGGCAAGCACCCGGCCGCGCTAAAAGACGAGGTCTGCTCGCCGGCGGGAACCACGATCGAGGGACTTGCTGCGCTTGAAAAAGGCGGATTTCGCGGCGCTTTGATGGATGCCGTCGCTGCTTGCATCGCCAAAGCGAGGGGTTAGGTAAATTTAAAGGATAAAAATGAAAATCTTATTATTTGCGCTACTTGCGGCGCTAAATTTATTTTCTAGCGAGCCCGGCCTTTCGCCATTGCTGGCTGCAGATACGCTAGAAAAGCTCAAAAAATGCAAAACCCCGACCTAAACGCTACCAAAGAGTGCGTGCAAGCGGGTATGGCGGCAAGCTTAAAGCAAGACTACGGCGCGGCAGAGGGGCTATTTAGTCTAGCCTGCGCCAAAGGAGACGGCGAGGGCTGCTTTTATCTTGGCGAACTTTATAAAAATAACCTAGTAAAGGCCGCGGATAAGAGCGAGCGCGAGACCAAGATTAGCGCGTATTACAAGGCTAGCTGCGTCCTTTACGAGTATTTGCCGGGTTGCTTGGCGCTAGCCAATTTCATGCAAGAAGAGCTGGGCGACGAGGTGCAGTCGTTTGCGATAAACAATACCCTATGCAACAAAAAATACGCTCCGGGATGCTACAACGTAGGCTGGATGATATAGCGAACGGGAGGCGATATAGGCGAGATGATGGAGTATTACGAGCGCTCGTGTAAGCTAGGCTACGTAGGCGGCTGCGCGCGAGCGGCGTGGCTGTATGAGGGAAATTTCAACGAAAACAGATACGAGCAAGTAAAAAAAGACGCGAAAAAGGCAAAGCAAATGCGAAAAAAGGCTTGCGAGCTAGGCGATAAGCAAAGCTGCTAAGTTAACAATAAGGCGTTTTAACAAAAATTTTAAAACGATAAAACTCTATAAAGTCTTAACATAGCTAGTAATTTAGAGTAGTAACTTTTAGCATATTTATAAATACTGTAAGAGGTTTACTAATTTATGTTTTTAAGTTTATAAAAACTTTGCCATACTTTTTTATAGTAGTTAGCGAAGTAAAGTTAAATTTTTACTTCACTAGATTCAAAAGTAAAATTTTTACAGAGCTTGTGTTTGCTTATATTTTTAGCTATCAAAACAATCAACAAAACTCATTGATAAATTTTCTACTAAACCTTATTTTTAACAAAAGCAAATATTAGTTTTCTTAAATAAAGCTAAATATAACAATGTAATTTTAAGCCATTAGGTTATAAGATTTTTTTAAATTTTATTTTTAAGGATTGCAACATGAAAATGCTATTTTTAGCCCCTGCGTTAGCATGTAGTCTTGCTTTTAGTGCCGATGTCATCGCAAAAGATGCCAATATAACGCTAGATGGCAAAATGATCGGTAAGATCGAGGTTTTAACGCCAGTTGAAGTCTTAGAAAAAGGCGATAAAACGAGCAAGATCAAGGTTAGTGGCGTAGTTTCGGCAAATTACTTAGCCCAGCTTCAAAGGAGCATAGAAGATCCAGAAATTTTTGTAGCTTTTGACAATGAGAATGAGTCAAATTTCAAAAAATTAAAAGATCTTGAAGATGAGTATGGCGAGATCTGGTACCAAGCAGAGGGCGTTTACGAAGTGCCAAATGACGCGCTTGGTGGCGATACAAAAAAACTTTACGTAAAAGCACAACAAATTTACGAAGAGACTTGTTCCGCATGTCATAGACTTCATGAACCAAATAGCTTTACAGCGGCTCAGTGGCCAGCAAATTTAGCTGGAATGGTCGATGCAAAATTTGTAGCACTAGATGAAACTAACCTAAATTTAGTGCTCAAATACCTACAACACAATGCCAAAAAAGTAAAATAAATTTTCATAAGGGAGAAAATATGAAAAGACGAGATTTCATAAAATTTTCTGCACTTGCAGCCACTGCGGCGCAGGCAAACAAGATAGAGGGCGTGACAAAAACCATTTTTGACCAAAACAAAACTTTTGGAGCAAATAGATTTGGTCTATTTTGGGCAAATACCAACTCAAACCAAATCGTCTCTGTCGATCCATTTGAGGGCGATAAATTTCCAAATACAATGAATAATAGTTTGCCAGACCTCATCCAAAATGAAAGTCGCGTACTCTATCCGTACGTAAGAAAAAGCTACTTAAAGGCAAAAGGCGCGGCAAAAAGTGAGCTTCGTGGCAAAGAAGAATTTGTGCGTGTTAGCTGGGACACAGCACTTGACCTAGCAGCAAAAGCCCTAAAAGAAAATTTTGACAAATATGGCCCCGAGAGCATCTACGGCGAGTGCTACTGGTGGGGCGGCAGTGGTAAGATCAGCTGGGGCAGAACTGTTGGTCACAGGATGCTAAAAGTGCTTGGCGGATATGTTGAAGAGAGCGGTGACTACTCAACAGGTGCTGGTCTTGTCATCATGCCTCACGTTTTAGGCAACAGCGCCGTTTATGACGCTCCGACAAAGTGGGAGGCCATCGCTAAAAATGCTAAAAACGTTGTATTTTGGGGTACTGACCCGCTTGTAACTGGTCAAATTTCATGGCAACCACCAACACATGATGGTTATCTTGGCATTAAAAAGATAAAAGATGCTGGCATTAAAACTTATAGCGTTTGCGTCTTTAAAAACGACACCACAAGATACCTTGGCTCTGAAACTATCATCGTTCGTCCAAATACCGACGTAGCAATGATGCTTGGTATGTGCCACTATCTTTATGAAAACAAGCTTTATGACGAGGAATTTATCAAAAAATACACAGTTGGTTTTAATAAATTTAAAGACTATCTGCTTGGCACAACCGACAAAGTGGTAAAAGACGTAAACTGGGCTAGTAAAATTTGTGGTGTAAAAGCTGAAGAGATTGCAAAATTTGCAACAGTGCTTGCAAAAGAGCCAAGCACTATTATCGCTGGTAGATCTCTTCAAAGACAAGATCACGGCGAGATGGGCTTTTGGGGTATCGTAACTCTTAGTGCGATGCTTGGCCATATCGGTAAAGAGGGTCTTGGATTTGAGTTTAACCTCTACTACGGAAACGGCAGCACTGATAAGATAGCACCTGCTCTAAAAGGTATCAGCACTAGGATAAGCGAGAAATATGAAAACGTAGATGGTGCTCCATGGAAGAAATTTAAAAACGTAACCATCCCATCTTCAAGATCAATCGAAGCTTTGCAAAATCCTGGCAAAGAGATAGACTATGATGGCTCTAAGATCAAACTTCCACACATGAGAGTGGCTTACATGGCTTCTGGTTCGATGTTTACAAGACACCAGGACGTAAATAACGCCGTTAAAGCATGGCGTAAATTTGATACTGTAATAACTGCTGAGCCATTTTGGACAAGCACAGCTAAACTAAGCGATATCGTCTTACCAGTGGCGCTTGAGGTAGAGAGAAATGACATCAACCAAAGCGTCCCATCAAGCGAATACATAGTGGCATACAAACCAGTAGTTGAGCCAATGGGAGAAAGCAGAAGCGACTACTGGATATGCTCACAAATTTGCAAACGCTGGGGTAGAGAAGAGGTCTTTACTGAGGGTAAAGATGAGCTTGGCTGGGCAAAAGAATTTTACGCAGATGCGGTGGAACAAGCTAAGGCACTAGATCTTAAAATGCCAAACTTTGATGAGTTTTGGAAAGAGGGCTATGTAAAATTTGACAAAGACAATGAAGATACAAAATACTACACAAGACTTAGTGCATTTAGAGAAAATCCACACAAAAATCGCCTTGGCACGCCATCAGGCAAGATAGAGATCTACTCTCCAACTATTGCTAAATTTGGCTACAAAGACTTTGCTCCACACTTTGCTTGGATCGAGCCGTTTGAGTGGCTTGGTAGTGAAAAAGCTAAGAAATATCCATTTAGCATCACAACCCCACACTCAAGATATCGCCTCCACTCTCAGCTAAATAACTCAATAATCAGAAACTACGCTGAAGTGAGCGCAAGAGAGCCTATGTTAATAAATACAAACGACGCTAAGAAAAAAGGCATCGCAACTGGTGATGTAGTGAGAGTCTTTAACGATAGGGGTGAAATTTTAGTAGGAGCACTTGTCACTGACATTATCCCAGAGCACGTCATCGCCATCTGCGAGGGCGCATGGTATGATCCTGAAGTGCTAGGTGAAAAGAGCCTTTGTAAGCATGGTTGCATCAATGTCTTAACACGCGACAAAGGCACGTCTAGCATCGCTCAAAGTAACTGCGGACATACGATACTAGCGGATCTTGAAAAATATAAAGGCGAGATCAAACCAATAACTGCGTTTTCTAAACCAAAAATTTTACAATCTTTGTAGAATTTATATAAATTTAGCCCTCGCTTGGGGGGCTAAATCAAATTTATCACTTTGGATCAAGCCCTTTTATTATAAGCTCAAACTGCTCATCACTTAAATCAAAATCAAAAAATTTCTTATAAAATTTTTTCGCCTCATCAAGCAAATTTATATCTCCAAAAATTTCTGGATGTATAGTTTTAGCTGCCCATAAAATTTGCAGTGCCCCCTCAGCACCATATCTATCCCAGCTAAAAATTCCATTTGGATTAGCATATACTTGTTTATTTTTTACAGCCTTTAGCCCTGAAAATCTCTGATCTTTATAAAATTCCTCAACTGATTTTTGTCCATTTTTGTCGCCTATAATGACGATATCTGGATCATCTGCTAAGATCTCTTCGCTAGTGATCTCTATCATATTTCCACTCTTTTTAATCACATTTTCACCACCAGCTATCTTTATCCATTCGTCTATTATGGTATTAGCTCCATCTACTTTTAAGAAATTTGAGCCATTTGCGACGTGTAAAACTTTTGGACGTTTTCTTAATTTGTCTGTTTTTGACTTTACAAAAGATATTTTTTCGTTTATATATTCATCAAAAATTTTTGCTCTCTTTAATGCGTCACCACCGACTAAATTTGCAGTCAGCAAGATGCTATCACGCATCTCATCGTAGTTTGTAAATGACAGATACGCAGCCTTTATGCCTTGCTTTTTAAGCTGCTCGAGATAGTTTTTGTTTGAAACTATGGTGATATCTGGATTTAGTTTGATCACCTCTTCGATTTGTATGTCGTTGTTGTTAAACGCAGATGGGATGTTTTTTAAATTCGGATAGACAAGGTTAAACCAAACGTTTTTCTTGATAGGATCGGTCGTAAGCACCACTTTATCCATGCCGCCAAGCATCAAGATGATTTGATTATTCGCATGCCAAAGAGCAGCGATAGACTTTGCTTCGCCGTTTAGTTTTATATCGTTTCCTAACAAGTCTTTTAAGACAATTGACTCTTGAGCAAATGTGCATATTTGAGCAAAAAATAGCACTAAAAACATTAAAATTTTCTTCATTTTTAACCTTTATTATTAAATAACTGCTTATTATACATTAAAGTATAAAAATAAAATAATTTAAATATATTTTTTAAATTAATAATAAAAAATAAACGAAGTATTAAGGAATCAAGTTGTAACATCTCCGCAAATTTAAATTTTTATCAAAGGAAAAAGTTAATGAGAATCTCATTTATAACGTGTGCGATTTTGTCATTAAGCACTATAGCAAGTGCGGTTGATCAAACGACACTTGAGACAGTTGAGGTTACAAACTCAGCTGGCGAGGGCATTTCAGACTCAGGTATAGCGGAGCATTTTTTGCAAAAGGATGCGCTTTTTGGACCACTTATCGATAAAAAGGTCAAAGACATTCCACTACAAATCAACACGGTTACAAATGAGCTAGCACAAAATTTAGGCGCGACTGGTCTTGAAGGTGTTTGGAGAACTGTACCAAGTGCTACGGTGAGCTACATGGGCTCAGGCTCTGTCACTCGCCCAGGCACAAGAGGAATGTATGGTGGCGTTATTGGTAACAATTACTGGGATGGCTTTATGGTTACTGCAACGACTGCTGTGCCGATGATGATCTTTGAAAAGCTTGAAGTTCAAAATGGCATTTCTGGCTCACTTTACGGCTCACAGCATCCAAGCGGTATCTTTAACTATACTCGCAAATCCCCAGTGCCAAGACAAACTATCGTACGCGCTGACTGGAGCGAGAAGTCAAATTTTGGCTTGATGCTAGATACATCAGATCGTTTTGAAAAGGTTGGATATAGAGGAATTTTTTACTTTAATGATGGTCAGGGATTTGTAAAAGATAGCACTAAACGAAGCAAACTTGCAAATTTCTCATTTGACTTTTATCCTATCGATAGACTTACTATTGAGACAAATTTTACCTACTACAACTACATCAGATATGGATATGGCGGACGCTTGATGTTCCCCTCAAACAAATGGCGTGGCTAAATTTGATATCCCAGGAGCGATCTCAAATAAGACTAAGTATTTAGGACAAACTTGGTCAGGCATGGATCTAGAAAGCTATAATGCTAGTGTTAAATTTAAATACAACATCAACGATAACTGGTACAGCGAGACTGGATATAACTATCACGTATCAGACCGCTACACAATGGAGCAATCAAACGCTCTAAGTGGCAATAACGGACAAATTTCATCATCTGTACAAAATAAAGGTGCAAAAGCTCCGAGATTTATCTTGCAAAGCTGGTTTGCTAAAGCTATGGGTAATATCCAAACAGGTAGCATCGAGCACAATCTTGGACTTTCAACATACGGCTACATATATGAGTCAAAGACTAATGATCCAGGCGCTGGAAATGCAAATCTTGGAACGCAGCAATGGGGAAATTTCCAAAGATATAATAAACCTAACAACTTCACAAAATCAGGTGGCTTAAAAAAAGCGATCTACTTTAAAACCTATAACGCCACGTTGGCTGATGATATCAAACTAAGCGATCAGTTTAGCTTCCTAGGCGCGTTAACTTACACCTGGGTAAATCAAAAAAGCTACGCTAATAAGCCAAACAACACCGACCCAAGAATCCAAGTCGGAAATAACACAGATAAAGAGCTTACATACTTAGCAGGTCTTACATATAGACCAGTTGATAACACAAGTATCTACTTTACCTACTCAAATAGCATCCAAATCGACGGACTAGTCCCTGCCAACTACGATGCAGGTAGGACACTTGTTTATGTAAAACCGATCAAAACAGAGCAATATGAGCTAGGTGCAAAGACGACACTAGGTAGCGTTGATCTATCTACTGCACTTTTTCAGATCGAAAGGCCACTTTATTATAAAGTTAGCAACGGTGTCTTTGAAAAGCACGGCAAACAAGTTAACCGCGGACTTGAGGCGACAGCTGGCGGAAAGCTAGGCAACTATGTGAGTGTTTATGGTGGCTTTATGCTGCTTGATGCAAAACTAAGAAATACCTATTTAGAAGCCGCAAGAGATAAATATGTAGTTGGTGTACCAAAATTTCAGTCAAATTTAGTAGTTGATTTTGCTGTGCCAAATACAAATAAGCTAAATTTTATGACAAACCTTCACTATACAGGCAAACGTTATGTTGATGATGCTAACACAAAAAGCGTAGATGGATATTTCACAACCGATCTTGGTGTAAGATATACTAGTAAAACATGGCTAGGTAAGGAGACTACGTTTAGATTTAATGTAAATAATATCTTTGATAAAAAATATTTCATCAGTGTAAGACCAGGTGAAAGTGACGGTGCAGGAACTGGCACAACAGATATGTACCTAGGCGATGGCAGAAATTTCACAGCTTCGTTTGAGGTTAAATTTTAATATTCTTTAACTGGGTAAGAGTGATCTTGCCCAGTTTTGCTAGTTTAAAAGATAGATTCAACTCTCATTTTAACTATCTCCACATCATTTATATCTTCAAATTTGATCCTAGTTTTTACAACCATAAGAGTTTTATTTTTGAAATTTACGTCAGAGATTAGTCCGCTAGCACTTGTATAGGTGTAGCCGTCATGATAGCTCACATATACTTCATCAGCTGGCTTTAGCTCGCTTATCTTTTTTAAAATTTCATCGACTTTGCTTTCATCAAGCTCTAGTTTTTCGCATTTCTCTCGCTCTTTTTGTCGCAAGGCTCGCTCTAAGGTTGAGAGAGGATTAAACGAGCTAAAAATTTTTGCTCTATCTTTACTCGCCACTTTTGTGCCCTCCGATCTTTTTATTTCTATCTTGCCCAGTGGCTTCTGGCAGTAGATCGATCGCTCTTAAAACCGAGTTTTTACCAAATTTTTCTTTTATGAGATTTAGGGATTTTAAAACTGCCTTTTCTTTAGTATCATCCTCAAAAAGACTAGAGTGAGCTAGACTCTCTTTTACTACGTCGTTTGCACTGATGCTAATTTGCCTAATCAGCCCAACATTTTTTATCTTGTTTAAAAGTAGCTCTTCGGCCAAACTCATCAGCACACTTGAGATATTTGTTGGTGTCTTAAACCTAATACTTGCACGTTGTAGTGGTTCGAGTTTGTCGGCAAATTTTATATTTATCGTTATTCCACTTGCCATTACTTCTTTGTTTATCATCCTAAGCGCTAGCCTATCAGCCATCTCTTTTAGTACGACTACCGCCTCACAACGCTCGTAGTCTCTTGGTAAAATTTCAGAGCTAAAGTAGGATTTTGTGCTTGGTTTGTATGCTTTTATGTCAGCTATTGTCGTTGGCTCTATGCCATTTGCGTGATCTATCGTTATATAGGCATCAACTCCAAAAAATTTCTCAAGCAAGCTTCGCGGAGCATTTGCTATATCTTTCATACAAAAAATTCCATGTTTTTCTAGCTTTAGTCTAGTTTGCTTACCGATACGCCAAAAGTCATCTAGCGGTTGATGCGTCCAAAGACGTTCTTTATAAAGCTGCTCGTCTAAAAATGCAATCCCATCATCACTGTGTTTAGCTAGGATATCAAGGGCGATTTTTGCGAGGTATAAATTTGTGCCCATGCCACAGGTGGCCGTCACGCCAGTAGTATTTAAAATTTCATCCATTATCTTTTTGGCTATGGATTTTGCATCGGTATTATAGAATTTAACATAAGAAGTAAGATCGATAAAGGCCTCATCGATAGAATAGACATAGATATCATCTTTTGAGACATATTTTAGATATATCTCATAAATTTTAGCCGCATAGTCGATGTAAAACTGCATTCTAGGAGGTGCAATGATAAATTTTATAGCCTTTGGTATTTCAAAAAGCCTGCATCTATTTTTAACACCTTTAGCTCTAAGGGCTGGACTAACGGCTAGGCAAACACTTCCGTTGCCACGGCTATCGTCAGCCACGACCAGATCGGCTTTAAACGGATCAAGCCCTCGCTCCACACACTCAACTGAGGCGTAAAATGACTTTAGATCAATGACGGCATAAAATTTTTGTGCTTTGTTTTTCATGGAGTGATTATAGATGAAAATTAGTAAAAATTCGTTTTTGAAAAATCGATCTTAAGGCTAAAATTTCTAATAAAATTTTTTAGAAACAAAATAAGTAAAATGGATAAATTTTACTATATTTATATACTTTAATAAAAATAGCAATAAATATAATTAAATATATTTTAAATATATAAATTATTTTAATAAATAAAACTTCAATGTAAATTTTAAATAAATAAATCCCTATATCTAGGGAAAATATACTTTAAATAATTAAAGATTTCAGCTAATATTTAAATGACATTTATTATTATATTTTTATATTTTACTACTAGAAAGGATAGAAAATGGCTATCTTAGATATTTTTAGTGAGTTTAAGTTTAGAGGTGATTTGCATAAAGGTCTTATAAAAGCTAGTTTGATCGCAGCGTCCTGTATTTTGGTCGCTCAAGCTTCATCTGATTGGGATGTCGTGCAGTCTAAATTTAAAGATGATATAGATACAAGATTTAATCTTTATGTTAGTGATGGTAAAAATATCAATGCTGGCGAAAGTAATTTAAATGGAAATATAGCCGGTGCTATAAGTGATGCAAATATCAATAATAATGGTGCGATTAGTGGTTATAGATTAAATTTAAAAGATGTTAATGCGCAAAGAAAGAAATATGGAGTCTTTGCAGCCGGCTCATATAGTGGCATCGTTTCAAACAACAGTTTATTTGCAGAAAACGTTCAAAATGGGCATGATCTTGATGTGTACGGCGGACACTCGTATAAGGGCGAAGCAAATTATAATACCTTGTCTATAATGGCTTCAACTATAGACAAAGTAGCTGGTGGAAGTACTCGTCATGGTCTAGCCAATAACAATAAAGTAATCATAAAATCCAGCAAAGATGTAAAAAGTAATGTAAGATTAGTACATGGCGGTTGGGCGACCTATAGCAATAAAGGTGCTAGTTATAACGAAGTACATGTAGATAATGCAAATGCTATCTTTGTTTATGGCGGTGAGTCACAAAATGGTGAAGTTAGTTTTAATAAAGTTGTTATAACAAATAACTCGCTCTCAAGAGAGGTAGTTGGCGGCAAAAGTACAACTGGAGCTAGAGCAAATGCAACGCACAACGAAGTTAATATAATTGGTTCTACTATCGAAAAGAGTAGACAATCAGGTGTTTATGGTGGTTTAACAGATAGAGGTGATGCAAATTTTAACAAAGTGAGCATAACTAGTGATGCAAAAAATAGATCCTTGATAAATTCTAATGTTTATGGAGGCAAGATCCACGAAGGAGGAGTATTTGGCATTAAAGGCGCGAATGCTAATTCAAATTTAGTTTTTGTAGATAACTCAACCATAAATGGCGATGTTCATGGCGGTTCATCAGTAAATGGTACTGCAAATTTAAATGAGGTAAAGATAACTCGTAGTGAGGTGGACTATGTTTATGGTGGCAAGTCACTAGTTGGTACTGCAAGCTACAATAAAACATATATCCAAGACTCAAATGTAAAAGGTGATGTTTATGGTGGAGCTAGTGGATCTGGATTTGGCCCAAGCACTCCAGAGACCAATTACAATACGCTAACTATCGAAAACTCAACCATAAAAGGCGATGTTTATGGCGGATATAATGAGAGCTATATAGGCCTAGCTACAAACAATGTGATAAATTTAAAAAATGGTGCGAGAATAGGTGGCGAGCTAATTGGCGGTAAGGCAGAAAGTAGTGAGAATATAAAAGAAAATAAGCTAAATGTCTACTCACAAGCAAGCGCAAAAAATGTTAGAAATTTTCAAACTTACAATTTTCTCATATCAAAAGATGCTGGAGCAAATTTAAACCTTTTGACGCTTAGCTCAGACGAGGATACTGATCTAAGAGGAAGCGAAGTAAATCTAGCATTGCAAGATAAGATTACATCTTTAAAAGTCGGCGAAAGTATAAATTTGATAAAAAAAGAGAGCAAAAATAGCAAAATTTTAGCTAACGGAAATATCAAAAAAAGTACTAAAATTTCTGGTGTTATGAGTGATTATGAGTTTAGTATAGATAAAGCTGATGATGCAATCGTAAAAGCTACTCTCGTATCAAAAAGTAAAAATAAAAATGGCGAGTCTATGCTTGGGGCTTTTGCTATGCCAATAGATGTGACTTTTAAAATGAATGACTTTATGAGCGACTCAATGGGAGCTATTGAGCTTGATCTAAATGCACTAGAAGTTGCAAATTTATTTGGCACATCTCATCTTGCTAAATATGCATTTGCTGATGACTTTGGTTATAAAAGCGACGCATATCAGCCAGCATACGAAAGCGATGAAAAAAACGTGATCAGTTTTGCAAATGTAAATGGATTTAAGGCAGACTATGATGAGAGTGGGATTGACCTAAAGGGTATTGGTTTATCAGCTGGCGTAGCATTTAGTGCAAAAGAGAACATTTATGGAGCTTTTATTGAGAACTCATACGCTAAATTTGATAACAGCGATGAAGATGCCAAAATAGATGGCAGAGTTAGAAACTATGGACTTGGCATTTTTTCAAGACTAAATTTGCCACGTGATTTTTATATCGATCTCATGGCAAAAGCTGGTAGGAGCCAAACTAAGGTTGATGCAAAAGATGTGGATTATAAAATCTCAATGCCATATTACAATGCTAGCTTTGGCATCGGCAAAAAGATAAAATTTGATAGCTTTATACTTGATAGTGGGCTAAACTACGCACTCTCTTATGTTGGTAGCGATGAGGCAGATATCGGACAAAGCACATTAAAATTTAGCAGCGTTACATCAAGCAGAGCTAAAATTTACTCAAAGATAGCCTATGATGCTGGTAAATTTAATCCTTATGGAAAAATTAGTGCTGAGTATAAATTTAACACCAAGTCAAAAATAGCAGTGATCCAAGAAGACGAGGAGATCAGCCTAACTCAAAAAGGCACAAGCTCAGAGGTTGAGGTCGGTCTAAGATATACGCCAACTTATGCAACACTCATAAATTTTGGCATAGCACAATCTTTTGGCAAAAAAGATCAAAGTAGCGCAAAACTTCAGTTTGCTTATAGATTCTAAAAATTTAGTGGCTTTTTGGCCACTAAATTTACTTATTTTTATAGATTTTAGCCGTAAATTTTCTTTAAATTTTCAAGCTTTGTGCTAGTATTTAGTAGTAACATATCGGCGATAACTAGCCTTATCATCGCGGTTGCAACGACGCTGCCACGTATGCCTATACAAGGATCATGCCTGCCTCTTAGTTCAAAGTCTACCACTTCGCCAGCTAAATTTAGTGTCTTTTGCTCTTTAAATATCGAAGGTGTTGGCTTAAAATGGCTCTTTAACACGATCTCAGCGCCGCTACTTATGCCGCCAAGTATGCCACCAGCGTTATTGCTCAAAAAGCCAAGCTCGTCCATCTCGTCGTTGTTTGCCGAGCCAAGCATAGAGCTTACATTCACGCCAGCACCTATCTCAACGGCCTTTACACCGTTTATTCCCATCAAAGCCGCTGCTAAAGCGCTATCTAGCTTATCATAAAGTGGCTCACCAAGACCAGCTGGCACTCCTCTAGCCACGCTTAAAACCACAGCTCCTACACTATCGTGCTCGCTTCTAGCTTTATTTATCACTTCTTTCATCGCTTCTTCATTGCCAAGAGCATAAATTTGAGAATTTTTAGCAAAGTTAAAGTCTATTTTATCGCTAAAAACTTTGCTGATACCAAGTACTCCACTTAAAATTTCTATATTAAACTCATTTAAAAGCATCTGTGCAAAAGCTCCACCAGCTACTTTAATAGCCGTTTCTCTTGCACTTGAGCGTCCGCCGCCTCTGTGATCTCTAAAGCCATATTTTTTGAAATATGTAAAATCAGCATGCCCGGGACGGAAAATTTCACGTAAATTTTCATAGTCGTTTGATTTTTGGTTGTTGTTAAAAATGGCAAAACCTATCGGTGCCCCAGTGCTTATGCCATCAAAGACGCCACTAAAAATTTCTATTTTATCGGCTTCATCTCTTGCGGTTGTAAAGTTGCTTTGTCCAGGGCGGCGTCTATCTAGCTCACTTTGGATGAAATCTGTATCGATCTTTAGCCCAGCAGGTAGGCCGTCTATCACGCCACCGATCGCCACTCCGTGGCTCTCGCCAAAGGTTGTTAAGGTTAGTTTTTTGCCAAATGTATTCAAAATTTTTCCTATTTTTTGATTTTTTCTAGTGCGATTTTTGCTGCAAGCTGTTGGGCTTGCTTTTTAGAGCTGCCAACGGCGCGTGAAATTTCTTTGCCATTTAGTAGCAAGGCTATCTCAAATTCTTTCTTGTGATCAGGACCTGACGTGCTGATGAGCTCGTATGTTGGTATAACGCCAAGACTGGCCTGAGTGACCTCTTGAAGAGCGGTTTTGTAGTCCTTTTCAAGGTGTGCAAAGTCGATCTGCGGATAGCAAAGCTCAAGCAGACTAATAGAAATTTCTCTAACTTTATCAAGTCCAGCCTCTAGGTAGATAGCACCCATCACAGCTTCAAATGCGTCGCTTAAAATGCTATCTTTCTCGCGTCCGCCATTGTTCTCTTCAGCCGTACTTAGCCTTAAAAATTTACCCATTTTTAGATGCCTTGCCATATTTGCAAAGCTTTTTTCATTTACAAGCGCGGCTCTTAGCTTACTCATGTCGCCCTCTGCGATCTTGCTAAATTTCTTAAAAAGATACTCAGCCACAAGCAGATCCATCACCGCATCGCCTAAAAACTCGAGTCTTTCGTTATTTAGCGCCTGCTTGGTACTCTTGTGGGTCAGCGCCTCTTCTAAAAGTTCAGTTTTTTTAAATTTATATCCAAGACTCTTTTCAAATTCTTCTAAAATTTTCATCTTTCATTCTCATCTTTTATTTTTAATGCCTCATCTCTCGCCATCTGGTCGCACTCCTCGTTTTCAGGGTGTCCAGCGTGCCCCTTGACCCAGCTAGCCACGACTTTGTGAGGCTTTGAAATTTCTAAATACTCCTGCCAAAGCTCGACATTTTTTACATTTTTAAAATTTCTCTTTTGCCAGTTTGCAAGCCACTCATTTATGCTATTTACCACGTATGAGCTATCTGTAAAGAGCCTTACTTCGCAGGGCTCTTTTAATGCTTTTAGCCCCATTATCGCAGCTTTTAGCTCCATTTGGTTATTTGTAGTATGTGCCTCGCCGCCACTTTCTTTTTTCTGCGCTTCGTTAAATCTCAAAATGTAAGCCCAGCCGCCAGCTCCAGGGTTTCCAAGGCATGAGCCATCGCTAAAAAGTGTTACTATCTTCACTTGGTTTTTCTGTGATGTGGGATAAAATTTTCACACTTCCTAGCTCGTGACAGACCGGACAGCGGTAAAAGTGCATAGGAAATGAGTTTTTGCAGCTTTTGCAAACGTAGTTAAAGCTTAACCCAGCCGCGTCAAATTTAGCGTCTTTTAGCTTTTTGATGACATTTAGCTCAAAGCCATAAATTTCACATGGCTCATCTATATCGCCCTTTGCGTAAAAGAGTGATTTGTACTTTGGATCGTTTAAATTTATAGGCGTTTTTAGGTTGTAAAGCAGATCGATCACATCTTCAAAACGAGCAAAATCTTTTAAATTTTCTAAATTTTCATTGTGCCTTATGAAAAGTGCTAAGATCATACGTTTTAAAAGCTCAAAATTTTGGCTAAGATGGGAGAGAATTTCTACCTTTTCATTAAAACTTAAATTTCTATCATCAAGCGTGCTGATCGCCTTTATATAGGCCTTTTGATCTTTTATATTTACACCAAGTTCTTCAAGAGAATTTAGCGCATAAAGGGCTTCTTTGTAGTTTTTAAGTTTTTCATCTATCATCGTTAAAAAGCGAAGTGCAAGCACATTTCTTGGGCTTAGTTCAAGCACTTTTTCAAAGACTTCGCTAGCTTTTTTCAAAAATCCGGCCTTAAAATAGACCTCTCCAAGCTCGTTTAGGATAAATTCTTTTTCATTTTTATCTCTAACTTTGCCAAGCGCTATGAGATAAACACTAATTGATTTTTCAAAATCACCATTTTTGGCAAAAGTTTGTCCTAGCATGCAAAGGCTTTGAGCATCTATCTCTGGGCTTTGTAGCATCTGTTTATGCTCGCTACTTATGCCATCTTTGCTATCAAATTTTCTTATAAATTTTTCAATGCGTTTTTTCTCATCTTTGCTTGAAAAGATACCCCAAGCATAGCTTAATGCGGCTATCATCAAAATAATGCTAAATAAAATAATAAGGCTAAATATCGGATCTCTATGCCCAATAAAAAAAATATCCACGCTCATACTTTGTAATAAAATTTTACTTTAATTATAACAAAGCGGTTGTATAATTTTGCTTATGATAGATCCAAAATCCATAGAAAAACTCAAAAATCAAATCGATATCGTTGACATTATAGAGCACTATTTGCCAGTCAAAAAAATGGGTGCAAACTATAAATGCGTCTGCCCATTTCACGATGATAGAAATCCTAGTATGAGCATAAGCCAAAGTAAGCAAATTTTTCACTGTTTTGCTTGCAAGGCCGGCGGAGATGCGATCAAATTTGTAATGGATTATGAGAAATTAACCTATCCAGAAGCTATCGAAAGAATAGCTAGTCTTGTAAATTTTAGCCTTGAATACACAAGCGACAAAGCCCCAACACAAAAAGAAAATAAGCATATTTTAGAAAAGGCAAATGCCTTTTATAGGAGCGAATTTTTCAAGCATGAAGCCGCTGTGAGATATATCTATTCTCGTGGTATAAATGACGCGATGATCGAGAAATTTGAGCTTGGCTGGGCAGGGGAGAGCGCTAGTACCATTAGACTTTTGCAAAATGAAAATATCGAACCAAAAGAGGCGCTTGAAGTTGGAATCGTAAAGCAAAACGAGAAGGGAATTTATGCTAGTTTTATCGAGCGTATCACATTTCCAATATATGCGCATACGGCAAAATTAGTTGGCTTTGGCGGTAGAACGATCTCAGATCATCCTGCAAAATATGTAAATTCTCCACAAAGCATAGTTTTTGACAAGTCAAAGCTACTTTACGGCTATCATTTAGCTAGACAAAGTATTTTTGAAAAAAAGCAGATTATCATCACAGAGGGATATTTAGATGTTATCATGCTGCACTTTGCTGGCTTCACAAACGCCGTTGCCGTGCTTGGGACTGCGCTTACGACTAATCACTTGCCACTTTTAAAAAGAGGAGAGATAAGCGTAGTACTTTGTTTTGATGGTGACTCGGCTGGTATAAATGCCGCTATAAAATCATCTCGTCTTTTGGTGCAAAACGAAATAGATGGAAGCGTTGTTATTATAAAAGATGGTGCAGACCCTGCGGATATGGTCTTTGTAGGTAGAAGTGACGAGCTAAAAGAGATGTTTGGATCCGGGACTGAGCTTGGCGAGTTTTATATCGAGCAAATTGTAAAAAAATATGATATTACGCGCCCAGTGCAAAAGCAAAAATGCTTAGAAGAGATAGTGGAATTTACAAATTCTCTAAAGCCAATAATCGCAAAAAGTTACGAATTGCTGGTATCAAATTTACTCAAAATAGAGCTAAATACTTTTAGCCTTCATGGACAAAGATATATAAATAGACAAGATCAAAATTTTACAAATGCTGCAACAACAAATAAACAAGTGGCTCAAAAAAAAGATAAAACTGATATTTTGGAATTTAGTGTTTTAAAGAGCATGCTAGCAAATAAAAATTACGAAGCTATCGTTTTAAACGAGCTTGAGGAGAAATTCTTCTTGCATCATAAAGATTATTTTCAAGCTGTTTTATTGCCAAATATTGAAGATAATGCGGTACTTGTTAGAGAAATTTATGTTGATGAAAGCTCAAACATAGCTTCTAGTGAAGATAGCCTTAAAGAGGCCATTTTAAAGCTAAAACTAAAATACTATGAGAAGTTTCGCGAAGATACCAGAAAATCACAAAAACCAAATAAAATCGAAATAATGCAAAAAATTTCAGAGATCATTAAAGGCTTACACAACAAGCTACAAAAAAATTAGATTTCAAAATTTAACACTTATTCAGCTTTAAATCATAAAACTAAATGTAAAATGTTCAAAGTAATAAATATTTTTAAGATTAGTTTTATTTTTAAGGGTTTATTATGATAAATTTTAAAAGATTTGAGGCGAATTTTAATGCTATAAGCAGATTTGGAGCATTAAAAGGTGGAGGGCTAACAAGGCTTGCATTTAGCAAAGAAGACTTGGAAGCTAGAAATTTTCTTATAAATTTAATAGAAGAAAATGGCTTTAAACTTAAAATTGACAATGTTGGCAACATCTTTGCCATCTATGATGATGGCTGTGAGCCAGGTGAAAAGCCGGTTTGCGTAGGCTCTCATATCGACAGTGTGCCAAATGGTGGCTTTTATGATGGCACTCTTGGTGTCATGGCAGGACTTGAGGCGCTAACCTCGATAAAAGAAGCTGGCATTAAATTAAAGCGCCCACTTTGGTTAATTAACTTTTGCTGTGAAGAGTCAAGTAGGTTTAAAACAGCAACCATTGGCAGCAAGATAATAAGCGGCAAACTTGGCCTACAAAGACTTCATGAATTAAAAGACGAAGATGACATTTCGCTCTTTGAAGCGATGATTAAATTTGGGCTTGAGCCACAAAATTTAAATGACTCTATTTTAAAAGAACACTCACTTCATTCATATTTAGAACTTCACATTGAACAAGGCCCAGTTCTTGAGCGAAGTGGTATAAGCGTTGGCGTAGTAAGCGGTATCGCCGCTCCTATTAGATTTGAAATTATTATTCATGGTAAGGCAGATCACAGCGGTTCAACGCCGATGAATATGCGTAGTGATGCTTTGCTAGCTGCTTCACACATCATAATCGCAGCCAATAAATTTGCTAAAAATAAAAAAACAGCTGTGGCTACTGTTGGTTACGCACATGCAAAGCCAGGCGTTTTAAATGTCGTACCAGGCGAGGCGAGGCTTGGAGTTGATCTAAGAGATATTGATAAGGTAAGCTTAGAAGAGCTAAATTTAGAGCTTAGAAATTTTATAAAAGAGCTAAGCGGTGAGCTAAAATTTAGTTATGAGATAAGAGAACTAAGCAGTGATGAGCCAGTAAAACTAAGCGAGCATGCTATAAATTTACTAAGCGAAGAGGCTGCTAAACTGGGCATAAAAACGCTTACTTTGCCAAGCGGAGCTGGACACGATGCGATGAATCTAACAAAACTCGCAAGTAGCGTTGGCATGCTTTTTATACCTTGCGTTGGTGGCATCAGTCACAATATAGCAGAAGCTATAAATTTTGATGATGCTTTCAAAGCTACACAAATTTTAACAAATGCACTAATTAAACTATCAAATGAATAAGGAGAAACCTATGGATAAGATAGCAAATTTGGCTCTTTCTTTAAAAGATGAGCTGATCAAGGATCGCAGGTATTTTCACTCACATCCAGAGACTGGCTGGTTTACATTTTTTACAACCGCCGTATTAGCAAAGAGGCTTAGTGATCTTGGTTATGAAATAAGCCTTGGTGAAAAAGTCGTTAAAGCTGATGCAAGGCTTGGCCTTGGCTCAAAAGAGCAATGCGAAAAAGCAATAGAAAGAGCCAAAAAACTCCTAAGTCCTGAAGAGGCAAAATATCTTTCTTATATGAAAGATGGATTAACAGGCCTAACAGCTTTTATCGACACAAAAAGGCCTGGTAAATTTACAGCATTTAGATTTGACATTGATAGTGTTGATGTGACAGAGAGTGATGAGCCTACTCACAGACCTTATAAAGAGGGTTTTGGCGCAGATATCGCTGGTATCACGCATGCTTGTGGGCATGATGGTCACATATCGATAGGCCTTGGTGTAGCAAAACTTATAGCTGAAAATTTAGATGAGTTTAACGGTAAATTTAAATTTATCTTCCAAACAGCAGAAGAGGGCACAAGAGGAGCTGTGGCTATGGAAGCTGCTGGTGTGCTTGATGGTGTAGAGTACCTATTGGGCGGTCATATCGGCTTTCAAGCAAAAACCAATAGAGGTATCATTTGTGGGACAAATAAGCTACTTGCAACTTCA
The DNA here is from genome assembly GCF_002913715.1 of Campylobacter concisus. Classification (NCBI taxonomy): domain Bacteria; kingdom Pseudomonadati; phylum Campylobacterota; class Epsilonproteobacteria; order Campylobacterales; family Campylobacteraceae; genus Campylobacter; species Campylobacter concisus. The sequence continues at coordinate 162,162 of NZ_PPCE01000001.1, forward strand.
AAATTTGACGTACATATCACTGGTCGTTCAGCTCACGCAGCAGGAGCACCACAAGATGGCGCAAATGCCCTTTTAGCCGCATCTCAAATGGCACTAAGCATGCATGGTATCACAAGACATGCAAAGGGTGTGACCAGGATAAATGTAGGCGTTTTAAAAGCAGGTGAAGGCAGAAACGTCATAGCACCAAACGGCTATCTAGCTTGCGAAACAAGAGGCGAGGATACAAATTTAAATGATTTCATGTATGAAAGATGCATGGATATCGTTAAAGGCGTTAGCCAAATTTACGGAGTAGAGAGTAAAGTCGTAATGACTGGTGGCACAAGCGGAGCCGATAGCGACAAAGAAGTAACTGAAATTTTCTATGAAGCAGCAAAAGAGAGTCCATTTATAGATGATGACAAGATCGTAAAAGAGCTTGATTTTGGTGCTTGTGAAGATTTTGCTCATTTTATGAGAGCTTTGCAAGATAGGGGCGCAAAGAGTGGCTATATGATGATAGGAACAAATTTAAAAGCAGGCCATCACAACTGCAAATTTGACTTTGATGAGGAGTGTTTGGTGGCTGGGGTTGATGTCTATCTAAGATCTGCTTACAAACTAAATGGAGTAAAAAAATGAAAAATGCTTTACTAATCAGTGCTTCAAGCTATCAAGATACTGGCTATTTAAGGCACTGCAAAAACTGGGTTAAGGAATTTTTAGATGAATGCGGCAAGGAAGAAATTTTATTTATCCCTTACGCTGGAGTTAGGCGAACAAATGACGAGTATGAGCAAAAAGTAATTGATAGATTAAAAAATAGCAATATAAAATCAATCCATCACTACGAGGATAAAATTTCAGCTATCAAAAATGCTAGCAGTATCGCAGTTGGCGGCGGAAATACCTTTATGCTGCTTTACACTCTTTATAAGCTAAATTTAGTCGAGCCTATAAAAGAGGCTGTGGCAAATGGAGCAAAATACTTTGGCTGGTCAGCAGGTGCAAATATCGCTGGCAAGACGATGATGACGACAAATGATATGCCTATCATCATGCCAAAGTCCTTTGATAGTCTAAATATCTTCCCATATCAGATCAATCCGCACTTCATAAGTGGCAAGCTAGCAGGCCATAACGGCGAGAGTAGAGAGGAGAGGTTGGAGGAATTTTTAATAGCTAATCCAAAAGAGACCATTTACGCACTGCCTGAGGGCACGGCTCTGCTTATAGCGGACAACGAGGCTCAGGTCATAGGACACAGTGAAATTTTAAAATTTGAGTATCAAAAAGAGATAGAAAAAATAGAAGTTGGAACTAAATTTAAAATCTAAGCAAGGAGAGAGGCATGGAAACATTTAAGCTAATTGCTGCCATTCTTGGCATCGCAGCTGTTGTAGCACTTCTAATCTTAAAAAAAGAGACAAGAACGGTGCTAATAGGTGTTGGTTTGGTGCTTTGTATAATCGCACTAAAACCGATGGGGGCACTAAGTGCTTTTACTGACTATATGACTAAAGCAGGGCTTATAAAGGCGATTTGTGCGAGTATGGGCTTTGCATTTGTTATGAAATACACAATGTGCGATAAACACCTTGTTGCGCTTCTTACAAAGCCACTTAAAAATGTGGGTTTTATATTGATCCCCGCAACAACAGTGCTAACTTATTTTATAAATATCGCTATCCCTTCAGCTGCAGGATGCTCCGCTGCTGTTGGTGCGACACTTATACCGCTTCTAATGGCTTCAGGTATCCGCCCAGCTATGGCTGGCGCTGCTGTTTTTGCGGGGACATTTGGTGGAGTTTTAAGCCCGGGATCGGCTCACAACGTCTATGTGGCTGATCTTGTTAAAAAAACGGTCGAGGGCTACACAGTTCAAGATGTCATAAAAGTGCAAATTCCAAGTGCATTTACTGCTCTTGTTATCGTAGTGATCGCGTTAGTTGTTGTTGCGATACTGCTTAAAGACTATCAAAAAAATACAAATTTCACTCTTGAAAGTAGTGCTGCTAGCGAAGAGAAGCCACTATTTAAAGTAAATTTCATCTACGCTATTATGCCTCTAGTTCCACTTGTTATCTTGGTTATTGGCGGAACAAGCCTTGCGAAAGATTATAGCTTTCTTGCGTGGACAAAGATGGGCGTTGCTGAGGCGATGATACTAGGTGCTATCATAGCTATCTTTGCTACGCTTACAAATCCCCAAAAGATCACAAAAGAATTTTTTAACGGAATGGGCCATGCTTATGCTGATGTTATGGGTATCATCATCGCAGCTGGTGTCTTTGTCGCTGGCTTAAAGGCATGTGGAGCCGTTGATGTGGTCATCGCATGGCTCAAAACAGATCAAAGTTACGTTAAATTTGGCGGAACATTTGTGCCTTTTATCATGGGTATAGTTACAGGTTCAGGCGACGCCGCTACATTTGCATTTAATGAAGCCGTCACAACAAACGCCGCTGCACTTGGCTTTGAGCAAGATAAGCTTGGTATGGCAGCAGCTATTGCTGGTGCTTTAGGTAGATCAGCTTCTCCAATTGCCGGTGCTGCTATCGTTTGTGCAGGCATTGCGATGGTTAGTCCAGTTGAAATCGCTAAAAGAACATTTTTGGGTATGTTTGTCTCTGTTGTAGCGATTGCATTTTTTGTCATCTAAAAGGATAAAAAATGGATATCGTAGAGAGATTTTTAAACTACACAAAATTTAACACAACAACAAATAAAGAAAATGGGTTAAAAGGTGTCATGCCTTCTAATCCAACCGAGTATGAGCTAGCTAAGTTTTTAAAAGATGAGCTTAGCTCGCTAGGCATAAAAGATATCATCTCGCAAGACAATGCTATCTTGATAGCAAAAATTCCTGCAAATTGCGAAAATGCTCCAAGCATTGCCTTCTTTGGGCATTTAGATACAAGTAGTGAGCAAAAAAATGACACAAAAGCTAAGATAGTAAAATACACAGGTGGCGACATCTGCCTAAACGAAGAGCAAGGAATTTATCTAAAATTTAGCGACAACCCAGAGCTTAAAAAATACGTTGGCGACGACATAGTCGTGACTGACGGCACTAGCTTGCTTGGCGCTGATGATAAGGCTGCGATCGCTAGTATCGTAAATATGGCTAGCTTTTTCATGCAAAATCCTGAGATCAAGCATGGCAAGATCGTGATCTGCTTCGTGCCTGATGAGGAGCAGGGCTTGCTTGGTGCAAAGGCGCTTGATGTAAATTTGCTAGGAGCCAACTTTGGCTACTGCTTAGACTGCTGCGAGATAGGCGAGCTAATATATGAAAACTGGAACGCAGCTGACTGCACGATGGTCTTTAAAGGCGTTTCGGCTCATCCGATGAATGCAAAAGGTAAGCTTGTAAATTCGCTACTTCTTGCGCATAAATTTATCTCGCTTTTGCCAGGCGGCGAAGTGCCAGAGTGCACCGAGGGCAAAGAGGGCTATTTCTGGGTAAAAGAGCTTAGCGGAAATAGCGCGAAAACGACGCTCAAGATCGACATAAGAGAATTTGATGAGGTGAAATTTCAAAAAAGGCTTGAGTTTTTAAGTGAGATGGCAAGCTCTTTTAATAAAATTTATGGAGATCGTTGCGAGATCACGCTAAAAACACGCTATGAAAACGTCTTTAAGTTCTTAAAAGATGAAAACTCACTGCCTATAAAACTAGCAAAAGATGCCTTTAGCGAGCTAAATATCACGCCAAATATAAAGCCAATGCGAGGCGGATATGACGGCGCTGCGATCTCTGCAAAGGGCGTGCCAACGCTAAATTTATTCACAGGCGGAAATAACTTTCACTCTATCTACGAGTACTTGCCAGTTAGCAGCCTAAAAGCCGCAAGCGAAGTCATTAAAAAAATCGTAATTAACGCTGCTAAATAAACTTCATAAAAGCCTAGATTTAGTAAATTTAGGCTTTAAATTTTACTTTCAGGACAAAAATGAAGGCTTTAGCTTTGTTTAGCGGAGGGCTTGATAGCATGCTCTCTATGAAAATAATAAGCGATCAAAACATCGAAGTGGTCGCACTTTATATGGATACTGGATTTGGCGTAGATGAAGAAAAACATGAAATTTTAAGACGCCGTGCAGCTTTGGCTGGGGCTAGTTTAAAAGTGGTTGATATGAGAAATGAGTATCTTCGTGATGTACTTTTTAACCCAAAATACGGCTACGGCAAGCAGTTTAACCCATGTATTGACTGCCACGGATATATGTTTAAAACAGCTCTAAATATGTTAAAAAGTGAAAATGCAAATTTCATCATCACGGGCGAAGTTTTGGGTCAAAGACCGATGAGTCAGCGAAGAGACGCACTCTTTCAAGTTAAGCGCCTAGCTGATGATGAGGATGATTTGGTGCTTCGTCCGATGTGTGCTAAGCTTTTGCCACCAACAAAGCCAGAGCGCGAGGGCTGGGTCGATAGAGAGAAGCTGCTTGATATAAGCGGACGCGACAGAAAGCCGCAACTTGCTTTGGCAAAGGAATTTGGCTTTGAGGACTTTGCAACGCCTGGAGGCGGATGTTTGCTAACGATCGAGAGCTTTGCTGTGAAGATAAAGGATTATCTAAATTTTGATAAAGAGATGCGAGATATCGATGTCGTGTGGCTAAAGCTTGGTAGGCATATGCGCTTGCCAGATGGTGCAAAAATGATAATAGGGCGTGACGAGAGCGATAATAACGCTCTTTTAGCGCATCCAAATGATAAATTTGAACAAGTAAAATTTAAAGAGAGCGATGACATCGTAGGAGCTATTAGCTTCATAAGCAAAAACGCTAGTAAAGCCGACAAAGAGCTAGCAGCAAGGCTCGCACTTGCTTATACAAAAGCAAGCAGAGAAAATAAATTTGAAGTTAGCATCGATAGCGAGAAATTTAGCATCACACCTGAGGATAAATCTCTAGCTCAAAATTATTTTGTAAAATAGACATTTTGTTGATTCTTGGTACTTTTACTTTGTGTTTGTATATAAAGATGGTTTTTATCTACAAATAAGTTTAAAAATTATATAATCCGAAACTTATTTTAAAGTGTCACGGTAGCTCAGCTGGTTAGAGCGCTGGTCTCATAAGCCGGAGGTCGGGAGTTCAAGTCTCCCCCGTGACACCATAAATGTCCTACTTATCGATACTTTAACTGCCCTTTTTGCAGTTTCCCTTTCTTTAAAATTTCCTAAAAGTATGGTACAGTTTTTATAAAAAGTGGTACATTTTTCAGGATTGATTTATTTTACAAGATCCTTTCTATAAATTTGCTTTTATTTTTGCTGATTAGATAAAATTTTACCTCAAGTAGACATCTTCATAGCCTCGCAGCTGACCTTTAGCAACCTTTTGGTTTTTTAGTGATCACTTGGCTTCTTTTTAAACTGTATTTTTATGCTATTGTCAAGCTTTTGCCACTCTTTTAAAGCGCTTGGTGGAAATTCTAGCTCATAGCTCATCCATGTTTACTTTTACTGGTTTTTCATCACTTGCTAGAGCAGTATCTACTGCTTTGCTTAGATGATACTCTTTTATTATCTCTAGAGCCACATAAGTTAATGCTAATTCTTAATACAGTATATACAAAAAGTGCTTTGGGAAACAGATGATTTTATATGTTTTTTAAATCTATTTTAGGGCAGAATATATTCTACAAAATACAAATTTAGGATTAACCGATGAACCAAGCAGTGCATAATAAATTAGTTAGTTTTATTTGGTCGATCGCCGATGATTGTTTAAGAGATGTCTACAAGCGTGGCAAATATAGAGATGTGATATTGCCTATGGTCGTTTTAAGAAGGCTTGACGCACTTTTAGAGCCCACAAAAGAGGCCGTGTTAGATGAAATAGATTTTCAAATAAACACGGCTGGGCTTAAAGAGCTAGATGATAGCGGCCTAAAAGATGCGAGTGGCTATGTCTTTTACAACACTAGCAAATGGACGCTTCAAAAACTCTACAACACCGCGACAAACTCATCGGCTATTTTAGAGGCAAATTTTACCGAGTATCTAAACGGCTTTAGCCAAAACGTTATAGAAATAATCGACAAATTTAAACTAAAAGCGCAGATAAAACACATGGCAAGCAAAGACGTATTGCTAGATGTTTTGGAAAAATTTACATCGCGATATATAAATTTAACCGACAAAGAGACGCTTGATCCAGATGGCAAAAAACTGCCTGCACTTACAAATCTTGGCATGGGATACGTTTATGAAGAACTTATAAGAAAATTTAATATTTAATGAAGACAACAACGAAGAAGCAGGAGAGCACTTTACCCCAAGAGAAGTTATAAATTTGATGACGCATATCGTCTTTAACCCTATCAAAAACACCCTTCCTCCAGTTATCACCATCTACGATCCCGCATGCGGAAGCGGCGGAATGCTAACCGAGTCTCAAAATTTCATCAAAGACGAAAACGGCGAGATAAGAGCTAAAAGCGACGTGTATCTATACGGTAAAGAGATAAACGACGAAACCTACGCTATATGCAAATCAGACATGATGATAAAGGGTAACGACCCAGAAAATATCAAAAACGGCTCCACACTCTCACTCAATGAATTTGCTGACATGAAATTTGACTTTATGCTTTCAAATCCCCCCTATGGCAAATCATGGTCAAGCGAACAAAGATACATAAAAGACGACAAAAAGATAATAGATAGCAGATTTGTCGTGAGCCTTAGCGACTACTGGGGAAATTTCAGCGACTGTGACGCCACACCAAGGAGCAGCGACGGGCAGCTTTTGTTTTTGATGGAAATGGTAGACAAAATAAAGCCGACGCCGATAAGCAAATTAGGCAGTCGCATAGCCTCCGTTCACAATGGCAGTTCGCTTTTTACTGGTGATGCAGGTGGCGGAGAGAGTAATATCAGGCGATATATCATAGAAAATGATCTACTAGATGCGATCATACAGCTTCCAAATAATCTTTTTTACAACACCGGCATAACAACCTACATCTGGATACTATCAAACAACAAACCCGCCCACAGACAGGGCAAAGCTCAGCTCATCGACGCTAGCGAACTATACTCAAAGCTAAGAAAAAATTTAGGCGATAAAAACTGCGAGCTAGAGCCAAAACATATCGCCAAAATCATGCAAATTTACGAAGATTTCCAAACTTGCGACGAATTTGTAGATGATAAAAAAATCTCATCTAAGATTTTTTCAAATTCCGATTTTGGATACTATAAAGTAAATATCGAACGCCCAAAAAGATTAAAAGCACAGTTTAAAGATGAGCTCTTAGAGGCTTTAAAATTTGATAAAGGCTTAAAAGAGCCAATGAAATGGTGCTTGGATAAATTTAAAGATGAGTGCTTTAACGGGCTTTATAACCATAAAAAAGAGATAGAAAAATACCTAGAAAACGAAGAGATAGAGCTAAACGTAAAGCAAAAAAACGCCCTTTTCTCAAAAGAACTTTGGCAAAAACACCAAATTTTATTTTCTAGCGCGAACAAGCTAAAACAAGAGATCGACACGGATGAATATAGCGATTTTAATGCCTTTAAAGAGCTAGTTTCAAAAGCGATAAAAAAGCTAGATATCAAGCTATCTGCCACGCAGATAAATACTATCTTAAACGCCGTCTCATGGCAAGATGAAAGTGCTGCAAAAGTGATAAAAAAGATAAGCAAAATAAACAAAGAAAAGCTGGAAAATTTACTCGCTCATCTAAGATGTAGCGCCGATGAGCTTGAAAATTTTGGCTATTTTAAAAGTGAGAAAATAGACGAATACATCGAGTATGAAAGTGATAGCGAGCTAAGAGATAGCGAAAATATATCGCTAAAAGACAATATTTTAGACTATTTTTTAAAAGAGGTAAAACCGCACGTAAATGACGCTTGGATAAATATAGATAGCGTTAAAATCGGCTACGAGATAAGCTTTAATAGATATTTTTACACACACAAACCACTAAGAAGCATAGACGAGGTGGCAAATGAGATTTTAGAGCTTGAGCGCCAAAGTGACGGGCTTATCAAAGAAATTTTAGGCGAATGATATGGCTAAATTTAAAAGATATGATTCATATAAAAACAGCGGCGTAGAGTGGCTCGGGGAAATTCCTAGCCATTGGGAGATTTTAAAGCTTAAATTTGTTTCAAAAATAGAAACCGGAAATAGTATTAGTGATGATAAAAAAAGTAATTATGAATGTGTTGAATGTAAAAGTCATCCTTATATTGCAACAAAGGATATAAATTATGAATACTCTACAATAAATTACGATAACGGGTTAAGAATACCAAAAGATGAAACAAATTTTAAAATAGCCTTACCTGATAGTATTTTAATTTGTGTAGAAGGTGGAAGTGCTGGAAAAAAAATCGCATATACAAATCAAGGCGTATGTTACGTAAATAAACTTGCTTCTATTCAAACTATTGGCGAAAATGTTTCTAAATTTTTATACTATGTGATAAAGAGCCATATATTTAAAAATCAATTTGATTTATCGATTAATGGGCTAATAGGTGGAGTTTCCGTATTGTTAATAAAAAATTTTTGTGTCATTTTGCCGCCAAAAGATGAGCAGGAAAAAATCGCCTCATATCTTGATGAAAAAATAGCCAAAATAGACGCATCCATAAGCGGAAAAGAGAAATTTATCGAGCTGTTAAAAGAACAAAAACAGATAATCATAAATGACGCCGTAACTAAAGGACTTAACAAAAACGCCAAATTTAAAAACAGCGGCGTAGAGTGGCTCGGGGAAATTCCTAGCCATTGGAAAAATATAAAAACTACTCATATTTTTAATAGAATAGGAAGCGGAACTACGCCAACCTCTACAAATACTAAATATTACGATGGTGAAATCAATTGGTTACAAACCGGCGATTTAGCAGATGATATAATTTATAAAACAAGTAAAAAAATAACACATAAAGCCTTAAAAGATTTTTCAACATTAAAGATCTATCCCAAAAATAGTTTGGTAATTGCAATGTATGGAGCGACGATAGGTAAAGTTGGTATTTTGGATATTGAAACAACCACAAATCAAGCATGCTGTGTATTATCTGATACGAAACAAATTTTGGAAAAATATGCTTTTTATTGGTTTTTGGCATCCAAAAACAACATTATATCTTTGGGGTATGGCGGAGGACAACCAAATATTAGTCAAGATCTAATTAAATCTTTAAGAATAACACTTCCACCAAAATCCGAGCAGGAAAAAATAGTAGAATACATAGAAACCAAAACAGCAAAAATCGACAAATTAGTAAATTTAGAGCAAGAGTATATAAAAAGTCTAAAAGAGTATAAAGCGTCGCTAATCGATAGCGTAGTAACTGGCAAAGTGAGGATCGTATGATGAGCGAAATTTTAATCAATGATTCGACAAAAACATTTAAACCTATAATTTATCAATTCCTAATTGCATTAGAAAAGTGTTTTGAAATGCAAGATGACGAATCGATTTGGATTGAAAAATATGGTGATGTCACGAGCTCAAGTGGGGTACAAATCGAGGTTAAAGATTATCAAAAGAATTTAACAGATTTAGATCACAACGTTTGGAAAACTTTGAAAAATTGGCTAGATGATAATTTTGATGCAACTAGGTACAAAAATTTGATTTTATTAACAACACAAACAATCAGCAAATCTTCAAAATTTATTGACTGGAATACTAAAAATAAAAACGAAAAATATCAGATATTAAATTTAATAGCAGAAAAATTTAATAAAGAAAAAGGAAAATCGACCTTTACGCAAAAGCTATTAAATAATGTTTTAAGGTCTGATAAAAATCATAAATTATTAGAAATTTTAGAGAAATTTACAATTCAAAGTAAAGCTGATAATGATGAAGTTTTGTATAAAAAGCTAAAAGAAACTAGAACGGATGGGATTTTAGAAGAAAAAAAGGATGAATATTTGGATTCTCTTATTGGCTATATAATTAATCCTGCAATGACATCTAGCGGATGGGAGATAAAAAACAAAGACTTCAGACAAAAAACTAAATCCTTAATAGAAACATATACTTCAACAACTAAAATTTTTCCAAAAATAGAAACTCCTTCAATAACAGATGATATTATAAAAGAGCATCAGTCTTATTTATTTGTGCAAAAAATAGAAGATATTAATTATTGCGAAGTAAAAAGTGAAGCAATAAGTGATTTTATATATTCTAGGACAATACTTAACGAGGAGCTAAAAAACTATGAAATATCACGAAAAGAGTATAAGTATTATGAAGATGAACTTCTTAAAAGTTTTCAAGCAAAACGTAGGAATGCTTTGCTTGATGTGAATTCTAGCAATCATATCAATGAGTCCAAAAAACTTTATAATAATACTATAGGCGAAGTAGCACCTAATTTTTATAATTTTAACGATACGCCTAAATCGTATCGAAATGGTATTTTGCATGAACTAGCAAATGATAGCGATAATCCAAACGATATCGTCTGGAAACTAGAGGTGAGTGATGAGTAAATATGTAGATAGTGTTTATAAGATCAACAATAATATATTTATTTTTACACCATTGTTTGTGGCTTTTTATCAAAATTTAAAGCCAAATCCTAAAAATTTATTATTATCATATTTAGTTTTACCATTGGTCTTACACAAAACCAGCCAGGAGAAAATTAAAAATTCGAAAACAACAAGTAGTATTTTTACTTTTTTAGATAGCAAAGATAAAAACAAAAGAGAAAATGTTTATGGATTGCCCAAAAGGGTTCAAGATTACAAAGAGATTACAAATCAATGCATTTTATATGCCATTAAAAATAAATGGTTGAAATTAAATGATGATTTATCGGTGACTTTTTTAAAAGAGCAAAAAAATAGCATAGCAAGTCTAGATAGTGCCTTTAGAGCATCGTCTAAGCTTTGTAATATTTTTCAAAATTTGGATGTAGTTTCTATTTATAAACAATTGGGGGTTAAAGAGTTATGAAAAGTTACGTCAAATATATTGGGCTGGTTGACAAAGAAGATAAAATACATAGCGTTAAATTTACCACAGGTGTAAATATAATTACTGGTAAATCTTCAACTGGCAAAAGCGCAATTATTGAGATATTTGATTACTGTATGGGAAGTAGCGAATTTAATATTCCATCTGGAGTTATTACGGATAATGCGGATATATATTTTGTAATTCTATCAATTAAAGAAACATTTTTGGTTTTGGCTAGAAAAGAAAATGGTAGAAAAATATTTTTAAAAGAAGAATCAAATTCGCCAGATATAAAAGTGCTTAACAAGGAATATTTTGATAATAAATTTTTTATATCAAATAGTGATTTTAAGGTAAATTTAGGACATTATTTTGGACTTGATATAAATGATATAGAAGAAGATAAAAGCGTGTCGCAATACACAGGACAAAAGAAGGGTCGACCATCTGTAAGAAATATTATTCCTTACCTAATTCAACACCAAAACTTAATAGCAAATAAGCATTCGTTATTTTATAGATTTGATGAAAATGAAAAGAGAGAACAAACTATCGATCAGTTTAAAATTTTTGCAGGATTTGTTAATCAAGAATATTATATATTAAAACAAAATTTAGCCAATAGCAAGAAGCAATTAAAAAGATTAGAATTAGAAGAAAAAGTTATAAAAATCCAAAGAGAATTTAATAGCGAAAAGTTTGATGGTCTATTACAAGAGTATGAAGCAATTAGCGGAAATAAACTTTTTGAAGAAGCTTCAAATATTATTCTTTCTAATCCAGCAAATTATATAGATAAGCTTGTCGCTAAAGGCATATCCATTAATGAAAATAATGATGAGTCTGTTGAAAAAATATTATCTTTAGAAAAAGAATACAATAGACTGTTATCACAAAAAAGAGAGTTAAATTATAAATATAAAAATATTAATTCTTCAATAGACTATGTTAAAAAATATAAAGAAGAATTATCAAATAATCAAGCTATAGCCGAAGCTAGTATCAATGTCACAACATGCCCATTTTGCACACAAGAGACAAATATTATTGCTAATGAAGCAAATCAATTAGAAGAAGCTATAAAATGGCTAAATATTGAACTTAGAAAATCCCCATATTTATTAGACTCATTTGAAAGCGACAAAAATAATATCAAAGAAAAAATATCAAATATAGAAGAGAAACTTAAAAGCATTAAAAATGAAATTGAACAATTAAAAAATATCACAAAAGCATTAGAAAACAACAAAAGTTTAAACGAACAGGCTTTAAAAGTAAAATTAAAAATAGAAAATCTTCTTGAAAGTCTTATGGATAAAAAAGATAACAATATCGAAGAAAAAATCAAAGCGACACAACAAGATATTTCAGAGTTTGAAAAATTATTGAAAGATGAATTTAATTTAGATAAACAACTTGAAGAAGCGGAAAAATATATCAATTACAAAATGAAAGAAATTGGAAATAAGCTTGATTTTGAAAGTTCATACAAGCCAATAAATTTAAAATTTTCGCTAACTAATTTTGATTTATGGCATGAAAAAGAAAATAAAGATAAAGTTTATTTAAGATCTATGGGAAGTGGCGCTAATTGGCTATATAGTCACATAACTTTATTTTTGGCACTACACAACTTTTTTTGTTCTTTAGGCAATAAATCCATAGTACCGTCTATTTTATTCTTAGATCAACCTAGTCAAGTTTATTTTCCAACCTCAATAAAAGATGAGAATGATGAATTTAATATTGATCGTATTGAAGAGAAAAAAGGAACTAATACAAAAGATGAAGATTTGAAAGCTGTTACAAATCTATTTAATCAATTAGTTTCTTTTTGTAAAACTACTCTAAAAGAAACTGGAATAGAGCCACAAATTATTATCACAGATCATGCTGATAAACTAGAGTTAGATAGCGTGGATTTTGAAAATCTTGTAAATGACAGAAGATGGAGAACTAGGGGTTTTATAAATAAGTAAAGGAAACGCTAAATTTATAATATTAAAGAAAAACATAACAAGGAAAAGCGATGTTTAGTAAGACAAACGAAGAAGCATTTGAAAGTAGTATAGAAAAGTATCTCTTGCAAAATCACGGATATATCAAAGGGTATAGCAAAGATTTTAACAAAGAGTATGCTATAGATGAGACTAGGCTCTTTGACTTTTTGGAAATTTCACAAAAAGATGAGCTTGATAAGCTAAAAAGAGATAGCGATTATAAACAAAAGATACTCTATCAACTAAGCAAGATGATAAGCAAATACGGCGTGCTTAAAATTTTAAAAAAGGGCCTTAGTGTGGCTGACGCAAATTTTACGCTATTTTACCCTGCGCCGATAGCTTCAAGCGGAGATGAAACCAGAAAGAAATTTAGCCAAAATCAGTTTAGCGTCACAAGGCAACTGGCCTATTCAAAGCAAAATCCAAACCTTGAAATAGATATGGTGATCTTTATAAATGGACTTCCTATAATCACAATAGAGCTTAAAAATAGTGCGATGAGCGGATACGGGCAGACAGCTAAATATCACGGCATAAATCAATACAAAAAAGATAGAGACCCAAAAGATACGCTTTTAAATTTCGCTAGGTGTCTAGTACATTTTACTTTTGATACCAATGAAGCCTATATGAGCACAAAGCTCGACAGAGAAAAGACTTTCTTTTTGCCATTTAACAAAGGGGATAAAAACTCCGCAGGAAACCCGCCAAACCCAAACGGACACAAAACCGCATACATTTGGGAGGAAATTTTTTCTAAAACATCTTTGGCGGATATCTTGCAACATTTTGTTAGAATTGACGGAAAAGATACCGATAAGCTAGAGAGTAGAAATTTATATTTCCCAAGATATCATCAACTAGACGTAGTAAGAAAAATAATAGACGACGTAAGCAACAACGGCGTCGGCAAAACCTATCTCATACAGCATAGCGCTGGAAGCGGAAAGTCAAATTCTATAACTTGGTGCGCGTACGGGCTCATAGAAACATACCCAGCAAAAGAGGGAGTAAGCGACAAAGGCATGGAGTATCCACTATTTGATAGCGTCATAGTGGTAACGGACCGAAAAATACTAGATAAACAACTGAGGGAAAATATAGCTAGTTTTAGCGAGGTAAAAAATATCGTCGCTCCAGCATTTAGCTCGACTGAGCTAAAATCAAATTTAGAAAGCGGTAAAAAAATAATCATAACAACCATTCAAAAATTTCCTTTTATAGTAGACGGAATAAGCGATCTTAGCGACAAGAAATTTGCTGTCATAATCGACGAGGCACACTCGTCTCAAAGTGGAACGGCACACCATAAGATGAATGAAGCGATGGGCAAAAAAGATTTTGACGATGATATGGACTTGCAAGATATGGTGCTTGAAGTAATGCAAAGTAGAAAAATGAAAAATAACGCTTCATATTTTGCATTTACAGCCACGCCTAAAAACTCAACGCTTGAAAAATTTGGAACAAAGCAAGATGACGGTAGTTTTGTTCCGTTTCATCTATACTCAATGAAGCAAGCGATTGAAGAGGGCTTTATACTAGATGTTTTGTCAAACTATACGACATATAAAAGCTATTATGAGATAGTAAAATCCATAGACGATAATCCCTATTTTAAGACGGATAAAGCGCAAAAAAGGCTTAGGGGCTTCGTCGAGAAAAATCCATCTACTATAGCTACAAAAACGGAAATAATCTTAGATCACTTCATGAACAATATAGTAAAAACAAACAAACTAAAAGGCAAAGCAAAAGGTATGGTGGTAACTGCCGATATACAAACAGCCATCCTTTATCACAAGGCTATTATTAAAAAACTCCATGCAATCGGCGATCCATTTGGAGCTATCGTCGCATTTTCCGGTAAAAAAGAGCTTGACGGGATAGAATATACGGAAGATAGCATAAATGAATTTGATTCAAAAGATATAGCCGATAAATTTGATAGCGATCAGTATAGGTTACTAGTGGTGGCGAATAAATTTTTAACAGGATTTGATCAGCCAAAGCTTTGCGCGATGTATGTGGATAAAAAGCTAGATGGGGTTCTCGCCGTGCAAGCTCTCTCGCGCTTAAACCGAGCTGCACCAAAATACTCTAAAAAAACAGAAGATCTCTTTGTGCTTGATTTTTTTAACAAGATTGAAGATATTAAGGCATCTTTTGATCCTTTTTATACATCAACGTCATTAAAAGAAGAGACAGATATAAATGTTTTACACGAACTAAAATCAGTACTTGATGATAGTGGAATTTATGAGCGTAGCGAAGTGGATGAGTTTTTTGAGAGCTATTTTAAAGGCGAAGAGGCTGGGAAATTATCATCTATGATAGACGCGGTAGCGGATAGATTTAACAATAAACTTTGCCTTGAAGATGACGATAAAGCCGACTACAAGATAAAAGCGAAGCAGTTTGTAAAAATTTACGCGCAGATGGCGTCAATCATGCCTTATGAAATAGTAGAGTGCGAGAAGCTGTTTTGGTTTTTGAAATTTCTAATACCTAAAATGGTCGTAAAAGATAAAGACAAAGATAAGATAGACGAGCTTTTAAATGCGGTCGATCTTTCTACTTACGGACTAGAAAGAGTAAAGCTTGGCGCAAAAATAGAGCTAGATCCAAGCGAGGCGGAGCTAGAGCCACAAAATCCAAATTTAAGAGGCGCTTACGCCGGTGATGAGAAAAAAGATCCGCTAGATGAGATAATAAAAAATTTTAACGAGAAATGGTTTAAGGGCTGGGACGCTACGCCTGATGAGCAAAGGGCTAAATTTATACACATTATTGATAAAGTAAGAGCCCATAAAGATTTTGAGGAGAATTACGAGAAAAATACAGATGAAATTAACAGAAGACTCGCTATCGAAAAAATAATAGATGAAGTGATAAACAAAGAGAGAAAAAAGGAGCTTGAGCTTTATAAGCTTTTTGCAACAAATGAGGCGTTTAAATTAGGGCTAAGGGAAAATATAGAAATGGCTTTGAAAACTAGAGTTTAAAATATAATATATTTGTATTATATTTAGAAAAATATTTACTATAATATTTAATTTTATATTGCTACTGTTGAACCACTGGGCAATTTATCAATTATTATTTATGATAAGTAATATCAAATATACTACATTCAAATGGTTGGTTTATGTCTAGGTATTACCAAAATTTCTCTTAACTTTTGCATTGGTTTTTTTGTTTTTCTAATAGGGCGAGCATACTACAAAATGTTACCATTTGCATCTCCATAGAGGCTCGCAAGGATAGCTTGCCGCTCCCTTGACCCACGCTTAAAAAATATTTTCTTTATTAAAGTGGCCATGCAAGATAGGCTTTTTTTAATAAAAGCTTAAGTTGATTAAAGGCAGCCATAAAAATAAAAATAATTAGACTAAATTATTTTTGTAGTCTGCAAAATATATTTTAATATATTTTTAAAATGGCAACGTAACAAATAATGTTTGGAAGTAATAAATGAGATGATTATGCAATAAACTTAATAGAGTCTCTACGTTTAAAACATATCTAAGCTTTGAGTCTTTTCCTTGCATACATCACTCACATGGTGATACATGCTGGCTTTTTGGGTGTATTCACGCTCCTCTATAAATTCTCTACATATTCTTGTAGCCTCTTGTGCTCTATCTGTAAGCTCTCGTATTCTTCTCTCAAATTTTGGAATTTTTCTTCTAAATTTTCTAATTTTTCTTCCAAGCAAGATATTGAACTCTCGTACATATCTCTTTGTTGCTGCAGAGATTCCGTTAAGGCGTCGTTGCAATCTTTGTTCAAGCTCTTGACTTTCTTTGTTAGCTCTGTCACATTTGTCTGTAATATCGCGAGCTTCTTCTCGCAGTCTTGTTGCAAATTCATTATTTCTAATTCGTGCTTGCTCCTTTCGTCTTCGATCGTCTTCGTCAAGCGCTCGTTCTCTTCTAGCAATGCTTTCTCTAATGCTGTCATCCTCTACTCCATTTTCATTAATATAAATTTCCTGCTCTCGTTCTCTATTATCTCTTCGTCTTTTGGAATCGATATGTAATACTCCCTCTGGGTCTTGTCCGTAGCAGGTTGGCTGTATCTCCATTGTTTTGGTATCGTCCAAGCTACTTCTTCCTTTAATATCATTGCGTGCACTACCCAGCCAATTGCTATTCCCAAAATTAGTGCGGTAGCCACTGATAGCGAGATTATCACCGATCTGTCCTTGTGGTGCAAGGATATTGTTTTTTGAAGTTCTTTCGACATATCTTTTTTGATTAAATCTATCTCTTTTAGCAATAAGCTCCTCAAGTTTTCGCCTATTTTCTCTACACTCTGCTTGTGTATTTCTATCATGGAATTCTCTAATTCTTCTGCTTGAGCTTTGGCTGAGTTCTCCAAGTCTTTGAGCACTGGTGAAGTCTGCATCGTATATTCCTCCTTTTAAACGATTTTTTGTTTTTTTAGTAGGCAGTATGATCGTTATGCCTTTTTTGTTGATCCTGGTTATTTCAATACCATTTTGTTTAAGAAGTTCAATCATGTGGTCTCTATTTTTAATATAGCCTTGCTTAACCAGATCGTGCAGCTTTTGGTCTAGCTCTTCTAAATTTTTATAATGATTGATGTTTTTCTTGCTAGATAATATAGTTTGCTCTTTTGCTGGATCATCTGGGCTTGATAGTCCATACTCATCGTTAATAATCCTTTTAATTAGATCTATTCTAGTTTGATCATATTTGGCAAAATATGGATTAAATGATTTTCCTGTTTTAAGATCGATCTTGGGAACCAGGAAATTTAACTCAAGCCGACCATCCTTGTCCGAATGCTCTACCCATAATACATTTGTCCTCTCAAGCATATATTCGCCCAAAAGAGCACATTCAAAATCCTTAATGATCTTTAGTTTTTGTTCTTCAGTTAAAAAGTCATACTTTTCTTCAAATGATAAAACACCAAAACAGGTCTTTTGTTTATAAGTGATGCCTTTTATAATAGCTCTAGTTAAATTTTCATCACCTTTTATAACTCTTGCTGTTCCAGCAGCCTTTCTCTCATTTAAAAGATAATTTATGCTCCCAAGGCCACCACCAGTATAAGTACGAAGAAATTTAACTAGCATCATTAGTGCCTTTATTTGTATTGATGCAATGTAAATCAAGCGACATATTATTTACCCAATGCTTCATATACTTTATGTAAGACATCATTATCGTCCGCTATGATCTCAATACCAACTCTATCTAGGCTTTCTCCGCTATTTAGTTTGGTGGCTATTTGGTTTATGTTTTGTCCATGTCTAGATAGTTCAGTTAAAAGCTCCCTCTTGATTGGTGCATGAATCTGCTTAGATAACATAGCTCTTAGGGCAAATTTTGAGAAAGTCAGACCACTTTCTTTTAATTTGCCATTAATTACCGACCATTCTGCATTACTTAGCCTAAGTCTTTTAGTTATGACTTTGGTTATCTTGCGCTTTTTTGTCTTTTCAGAACTCACGTAAATTTTCTCCTAATCTAAAAAAGAAGCCACTCAAAATTTTATGTCATAAAAATTTTTGGCAGACTTGTTCTTTAAATATCTTTTAAGATTATTTTATAAAAATTTACAGTCTAAAACAAGGAATTAGGTGGGCTTCAGGCCGCTAAAATGCGTGTTTTTTAAAAATACTATGAAATATATAATATAATTTTTATAGCTTATGGAATTTCTCTTAGAAATTTAGTCTAGTATGAAATTAAAATAGTAAAAATAATAAATTTATAGAGGTTATGCTCATTATAAAAGAGCACTTGAGATAGGACAAGCTAATAACATGAAATTAGTTACTAGCAAATTACAGATAACTAAAGTCTAGCTTTATGCTTAGTTAAATTTATCCTTTAGCATCTCATATACTTCGTTGTTCTCTCTTTTGCCGACAACTAGCACCAATACTACGATCTCGTCATCTTTTACTTGATATGCCAAGCGGTAGCCGACATCTCTTAGCTTGATCTTATAGACATCTTCATAGCCTCGTAGCTTGTCCTTGGCAACCTTTGGGTTTTCTAGACGCTCACTTAGCTTCTTTTTAAACTGCACTTTTATGCTATTGTCAAGCTTTTGCCACTCTTTTAAAGCACTTGGCAAGAACTCTAACTCATAGCTCATCTAGACTTACTTTTACTGGTTTTTCACCACTTGCTAGAGCAGTATCTACTGCTTTGCTTAGATGATACTCTTCTATTATCTCTGCCATTTTTTCATAGACAGCACTAGGTACTAGATAGGCGCTAGGGACATTGTGATTTAGTATAGCTACGACATTATCTCCAGCTTGTTTTAAAATTTGAGCTGGAGACTTTTTTAGCTCGCTTATGCTAGCTGTAAAATTTGCTTGTATGGTTTGCATTTTTATCCTTTATTTAATACCTAAAATAATACTAAATAAGATATAAGAATAGTCTTAAATCTCATGCTTTGAAATTTGCCCCTATTCATTTTCATACGATACCATCTCTACTTTAGACTTTAGTGTATTAGCGTTAATAGGCTTGGCATAAGTGTTTAGCAAGATCTTATACTGCTTTTCATGTCCTACTATCTGAGCTATAAGGTTAGCTTCTACCTCGCGCTGCACTAGATAGTCTATAAAGTAGTGTCTAAAAGAGTAAAAGGTCTTTTTAGAGTCTTTGTCTATAAACTTTCTTTGGATCTGGCTTCTAAAAATTTCAGAGAAGTCCTTATTGCTTACCTTAAATATATTTCCGCTTTTCTTGCTATTAACATATTCTAACAAACCTAGATCTATGAGCTTACTATGGATAGGCACAAACCTAATGCTGTTTTTGGTCTTGGTAGTTTTACCATCATTTGTGTTTATGTTAAAGCAGTAAATTCCATCTTTTAAGGCTATATCTTCCTTATGAAGCTGTGTGATCTCTTTTATCCTCATGCCACTATAGGCAGCTATCATTGTGACGTAGTAGAGCTCACTAGCCTCTATCCTTGAGCTTGGCGATTTACCACTTTGTTTGATACTAGTTACTATCTCAAAGATCTTCCTAGCTTCTGATGCTTCGTATGGAAGCACTGCCCTCTCATTAGGATCTACGTTTATCTTGACGTTCATTTTTGCAGTTATGCTTTTATTTATATAGCCACTATCAAAGCAGTAGTTAAAAAACTGAATAACCCTTATCATATATTTTTGGATAGTAGGCTCAGAGAGCTTGTCATCCTTTTCGCCTAGCTTAAGTATCTGAGATAAACTTTTATCTTTATACCTACTCTTTTGAGCTAACTTGGTTGGAATTTTATAAAGAAGATCTCTAAATTCAAGCAAGTTGTCTCTTGTGATCTTATGAACTGGCGTATCTTCGTTAAAGTATAAAAATAAGAGCTTTTTTACGCTAGTAACTAGTCTTTGCGTATCTGGCGACCACTTGTCAGCTCTTTTGGTGTTTGTTTCAAATATATAAAATGCATCCTTTAAGCTCTTTTGGTCTTCTAAATTTAAAGCTGTGAATTGATTGCTGGAGCCAGATGCTGCTTGCAGTACTTGTCTGATCTCATACTCTTGGGTTATTTGGGCACTAGGATTAAAAATATTAAAGCTACTATCGTCATCTAATTTTATTTTGATATTTTTTGGTGGGTTTGGATCCATTATGATATCTTCCATGCTTCTATGGCTATTCTTTGTTCTTACTAGCTTTAAATTTGAGGTCGAACCATACTTTTGATCTAGTATGGCATAAACCGTCTCGCTAATCCTCTGAGCCATAGCCTTAAGCTGCCCATCAGTAATGGGCAAACAACCACTATCTTCAAGCTCTTTTATATTTTCTTGAAACGAAGCTATATTCTTAGCGTCAAACGAACTAGGTGTGGCATGTTTGGCTAAGTTATCACTAGAGTCATCTTCAAGAAAATATTGCTCACGCTTGTCATCAAAGAGCACACTGCTCTTCTCAAGCTTTGATACAAGATAGTTAAGTGTTAGTATGTTCTTCTCTAAAAGAGTTTGCCCTATGTTTTCTTTATCCTTGCTACCAAGAGCGCCAGCAGTGTTAGCGATATTGCTTATATCCTTAATTAAATTTGAGGTAGATCGCCATCTATCAAACTTTGTTTAAAGTAGTCATTGAGCGCATTTAGAAATTCTACATCCATCTTCTTATTAAGAAGAGAGTGCTCTTTGATGCTCTTACTAAGCTTTACTTTCATAAACGAATTTACAAAAGATTGGATTATGCTATCGCTAAGATTCATATGAACCGCCCTTTTTATCAAGTAAAGATTGTTGTCTAGAATTTTAGCCCTTTTTCTGGCTTTTTCCAAGAGACTAGTGGACGTGGAGAAGCAAATTTCTCGCTTTTCGTTAAAAAATTTTCTGATGCTTGGAGCAAGTGTCGCTCGGTA
This sequence comes from Campylobacter concisus, assembly GCF_002913715.1. Lineage (NCBI taxonomy): Bacteria > Pseudomonadati > Campylobacterota > Epsilonproteobacteria > Campylobacterales > Campylobacteraceae > Campylobacter > Campylobacter concisus. Next base: position 183,501 of record NZ_PPCE01000001.1, read on the forward strand.
GTAATATATACCGTTTCGCTCCCTTAAGTGTTGTCCCATATTTAATAGCCAACCGGTCAAAAATGGAACAGTTTTATGTAATCACTAAGCAAAAAATCGTCTAAAGTGCGTATTTCAGGCTTTTGTGAGCTCACATAAAAAATCCTCATAAGCCGGAGGTCGGGAGTTCAAGTCTCCCCCGTGACACCAAAACACACTATTTTAGGCACTAGTAGTGATGCTTTTGCTCTTTCCCTTTCTTTAAAATTTCCTTTAAGAGTGGAACACTTAGTTGCTAAAGTGGGACAGTCTCTTAAAAATTCCAACGATTATAAAGCCATTACCCTTTTAATATCATAAAAATAAATTTGTTTTAAATTCTTGTTTCTATCTTTTGTTTTAGGTTACCTTTAAAAGACTCCAAGGGATATCCAGCTACTGCCGTTAAGCTTCAGTAAGCTTAACGGTAAAGATGAAGAGCTTCATAGTAGAGCCTTTGTAAAGAATTTTCTTAAAGACTTTCAAGAAAGCTTTGAGAAAGACTATACTGCGCAGTCTTACATACAAAAAATGAAAGAGGATATAATGACGAAGAAATAAAAGGTTATACGAGTTTGCGAACCGGTGCTAGTTATATAAATTTCAAAAAACATAACCGATATGAAAGATCTAGTAAAAACCATAACTCATGAAAACCAAAGATTGATGGATATACAAGATCATAGAGATATAAATAAAAATAGAGACGATGATACCAAATACTCATCAAATTTCTCAGACTTTGCGAGAAGTAAAGCATTCAATTGGGGCAATATCAAAACAATGGAGAGATTTTTTAAATACAAAATCAATAAATAGGGAAGATAAATTATTAAATAATATGATAGAAAATGGTGGAAATATTTTTAGGTATACAATTTTTCAAGGAGCAAATTATGAACTTCGCAATACGATAAAAGACAATACTATCGGCGGTAGTGGTAATGAATGATTTTTTTAATGCTTTCTGGCGAGAATTTCAATATAAAATCATAAATTTAATCGTATATTTAGCCAATCAGTACCCATTAGTTGCTTGGATTATCTTATATTTTTTGGGTTTGCTTGTAGTATATTTTTGTTTTAAGTTTATTCGCCATTGTTATATAATCTATAATAAGTCTAAAAATATAAAAATTTTAAAAATAGGTATATCATTTTTTATTCCTATTGTTATTGTTTTTTACTTTCTCATTAAATTCACAATCTACAAATCAAATGGATGTTTAGTTTATTTTTGCATCTTTTCGTGGATTTCTACTATTGGCGTGATTTTTTGGGCTTTTCGACCTGAAAAATTTATACCAGATAAACCACAGAATAGAAACCCTAAAAAACAAAAGAAGCAAAAAGTTAAATTTGAAAAAAGTAAGAATTCGTTTAATTTTACAAATGTAAAATTAAAAAAATAAAGCAGCGGTGATAAATAGAAATTTTAAAAATATCTCTAAAATAGGAATGACTGAAAGAATAAACGAAAAACTATTAGCCAATACTCCAAAAGGAGGAAAATTAGGTAGCGACGGTATATTAAGACATAACGGCAAAGAGTATGTAGTTCATAGTATGGATATAACGGGAAATAAAGTGATATATCAATAATTAGGTAAAAATAATAAACCGGTAGAGGTTTATAAAATTACTAACGATAAAGGTTATTTAGTGACAGCTTCTAAACCAAAGCTCTCTGCTTCGCAAAGCAGTCCTAGTACTTTAATAAAAGATGCAACAAAAGATATTAAATTTTATGATAGCTCAAAAACCCCGGGTATAGTAGCAGGCGCCACCATAGGCGGAGGTATAGATATTGGATCGCAGTATATAAATAACGGCTATAGTTTTAAAAATATTGACCATACAGAAGTAGTAATAAATGCATTAGGCGGTGCATGTGGCGGAGCTGCTAGCGGTTTATTCTCGGCAATAGTCAGAGGCGCTTTTGTCAACTCATCTACCGAGCTATACTCTCAGCTTAAAGACAGATCAAAAGATGTAGATGCAGAGAGAGTGATCGGAAAAGGTTTTGCTGGTGGATTTTATGGACTGTTTGGTAGCCTTGCGGGAGCAGGCGGTAAAACCATAAAAGTTGGCGATGGAGATTTACAGACTGCAGCAGAAGTAGGAACAAATTTTATTACTACAGCCGGACAAGCTATTGCAGATAGCGTAGAAAGTAAAAAAGATAAAACAAAAAAGCAGATAAGTAATGAAGAATAATTGGATTGTATTTTTTGGGTCAATAGCATTTTTTATAGTAGGCGCTATTTGTATAATAATCCTAAAACTTCTTTTCGGAGAATATTATGTTGATGCCGTAGTCGCATTAATCATGCTTACAAATGTATATTTTATGATAAAAAACGGCATAAAAAAGAGCGACTTTTCGAAAAAGAATTTGAAAGAAATGGACGTCACGATAGGCGGCGTCTCTTTGATACAGGCCATATTTGTATTTATAATGTGGATTGGTTACAACGCCACAAGAGGGTAAACATAAAGTCGGCGATGGGGATTTACGGACTGAGGCTGAAGCTGGGGCAAGTATATTTACCGGAATAACACAGGTGGCCGTAGATAGTATGAGTAGCAAAGATAATAAAAATAATAAAGACGATAAAAAAGAATGAGAACAGATATAAAAGTTTTGTTTAAGAACATTAATTTTAAAATGAGCATCATCTAAATTTTTAGATATAATTACGCAAAAATAATATTATTAAAATCAGGTAAAGGGACTCATGAAAAAAATATTTAAATTTCTATCTTTTTTAGTGTTTATACTATTTCTTACAGGATGTGCAAAAGATCTTATTATAAGCAATATGCCAAATTCAAATTTGAACTATCATGGTGATAATGTTCCTATAACTATCATAGCTTATAAATTAAGAGATGTGGCTAAATTTAAAGAAGCTAGCATTATCGATCTAGCCGAGAGAAATGGTGAAATACTAGGCTATGATAAGATTGACTCTATAAAAACACAAATTCAGCCAAATACAAATAGATATGCTTTTACAAATGTATATCCTGACGAGGTTCCGTATGTCGGTATTTTGGTACTTTATGCTGATCAGAGCAAGACAAATATCAAGGCTTACAAAGCAACAAAAGAGATAAAAGAAAAAAATATAGTTTTTGAAATAACAAAAAATGGCGTAAATGTTTTAGACGCTAGTAGCTCTAAAATACAAGCAAGCAAATAAAATGTCTGAAAAGCTAAAAGTCGTTTGGTATAACGGAATGAACGTCGATAAGGTTCATTTCGAGCAACAAGAAAGATATTTTGAGAGAAATTTAAACCTAAAAACCATCTCTTCTTTTTCAAATTTATATGGTGTTTTAGATTTAGAAATTTCAAGCGATCTTTTGCTTCAAGGTAAAATAGGGCTAACTAAAATTTCTTGTATCTCTCAAGATGGCACGATTTTTAACGCGCCAGATCAAGATGAATTACCAGAGCCACTTGAGATAAGCCCAAGTGAACTAAACTCAGCCATTATAGTGTTAAAACTACCTATTAGCTCAGGTCTGGTTGATATTAGCTTGCAAAATAATTTACCAAATCTAAAATTTACAGCCAAGCAAGCACTTATTAGCTCAAGAGTGCATGATGAAGCTAGCAATGATATATTAAACGAGCTAGATGATAAAGATGATTTTGAACTATCTTCTGCCTTTACACAAGATAAAGAAAATCTAATCCTAGCAAGCCAAAGATCGTCTCTTGGGGTATTTGGCTCAAAGATGCCTTATGAGCTTAGCATACCAATTTGTAAAATAAAAAATATAGACCTAAATAAGCAAATAACACTTGACGAAAAATTTATTCCAACTTGTATTGACATCAGTAAAAACACCTTTATAACAAATTTTATAGAGGAGCTTAGCCTTGCTACAAAGCAACATCAAGAGAGTTATTTTGGGTTGCTAGGAGGTGTTGATCAAGCTAAAAATAGACTTGATTTTTCAACATATTTAACACTAAATATGCTAAAAAAATGGCATTTAATATTCTCTTATTTACTAAAGAAAGATAAATTTCACCCAGAGTATTTGTATGAAAAATTAGTTGATTTTCAGTCTGATTTGTTAGCACTTAGTCACGATAATAGTTTTAGCGAATTTATAGCCTACGATCACAATAATCTAACTCAAACATTTGTGCCTTTGATAAATAATCTAAGACTTTTATTCTCACATATCTTATCTCCAAAATATATAATGGCGCAAATTGTTAAAAATAATCACGGCTTTTATGACTGTATTTTTGATAATCCAAGCATTATTGAAAACTCAGAAATTTATTTTGCTATTCACAGTGATACGAAAAATGAGTATCTTCTTAAAAATTTCAAAGAGCAGTGCAAGATCCATACTCAATCAAATATAAAAGGCATAGTTTCTTCACAGCTAAGGGGTATAAACGTAGAGCAAATTTCTGTTGTTCCTAGCACTTTACCAAAGTTAAACGATTATATCTATTATAAGATAGACAAAAAAGATGAAATTTTTAAAAGCTTTGCAAATCAAAATGTGATTAGCGTTTATATAACAGCAAATTTACCAAATGCTGACATTAAAATGTGGGCTTTATTATAAGGATAAAAATGAACGAAAATCAAAATGAAACCTCAGTTTTAAGTCAAACAAATCTTTTGGGCCTTGGCACAAATTTTGCACTAGATCACGTGTTACCATTACTTCTTTTGGCAAATAGGGTTTCAAAATTACAAAATTTTTCACAAAGCGAAATGGCAAATTTACGTGAAAAATTGATAAACGATATCTTAAGTACCACTTCAAAGATATCAAATCTAGGCATTTATGAGGAAGACGATATTATTAGACTTAGATATTGCCTTTGTGTTTTTATAGATGAGAGCTTACTAAAAAATGAAATTTTTATGAACAGCTTTTGGGCCAATAATACCCTGACAACAAGATTTTTTAATGAAAATCTAGGCGGAAATAAATTCTTTGGCATTATGGATAAGTGGTTTGAAAATGTTGGCAAAAATAAAGATTTCTTGGAATTTATATATGCTTGTTTGGTGCTTGGCTATAAAGGAAAATATGAAACCCAAGAAGATTGCAATGAAAAAATTTCTTACCTTTGTGAAAATATAGCTGCAGCCGTTTCTCCGCTCATAAAAGTTGATGAAAATGTATTTGAAAAGAGCTACTTAAAACAGACAAAGAAAAGCTTTCTTGAGGTATTTTCGCTAAAGCGTTTAAAATTTTATTTCATTTTGCTAGCCATTGCTATGATCGCAGCTGCATTTTTATATAGTACATATTCTATGGATCAAAACAATATCAGAAACGATAGTGTCCTAAATAATAAGATAGAGAATTTTATGGATAACAAGTAAGTGCAAGATAATTTTTGTAATAAATTTAATGAAGATTTTCTAGAGAATGAGCTTTATATTAGTTTAACTGATGAGATGTCAAAGTATAAAACTTTGATGCATGATAGCATAAAGTGGGATTATGTATTTAGCTCATCTTTAAAAGCCTTAAGCGAGTTTAGTCTTGATGCTAAGCTTTTAAATTTCTTAGCGATTTCTGCTATAAATTTAAATGACAAAGAGGCTTTTAAGACACTTATAAAAGCTTTTGCCTTTTTTCTATCTATTTTGAAAAAAGAGCCAAATTTACTTGCAAAAAATGAAAAACAACTACCTGCTAAAAAAAAGATAATAGCTCAAACAATAGAGCTTTTTACGCAAGCTAATGATAAAGCTTTGGATCAAACTGACGCAAAAGCGTTTAATGACCTTGTACCTGAGCTTTCACAAGAGCTTGGCACACATTTTGATACGCTTTATATAGAAGAAAAAAAAGAAGAAATTTTAAAAGCCAAAGAGCCAAAAGTCATTACTAAAACTGAGCCAACTTACCATCAAAACGTTTCGTTTAGCGGCAATGACATTAGTACATTTAATGATAGAGAATTTAGAGAATATTTTATAAATTTATCACTAATGCTTTTAAAGAGTGATATTAAAAATTTTAATGCTTATGCTTTAATTTTTGAAGCAATGTGGGGTAGAATAAAGGCGCTTCCATCAAGTAGCGATCAAATAACACAGATACGTTATCCTGATGAAAATCTGATTATGCTTTTAAAAAAAAGTAACGAACTAAATCTTGACAATTTAGAAAAATTTATAAGAAATTTAGCACTTAACCCATTTTGGATAGAAGGCATTAAGATATTTTGCGAGTTTTTAAATAGCACTGGACTTGCAAGGCAAAGTGATCTTATTTGTGGTATGGTTTTAAATTTTATTGATAAATTTCCAGATATAAAAAAGCTTAAATTTCAAAGCGGAGAAGCTTTTTTTAGTGAAGATATAAACAAATTTTTTATTAAAAGTAACTCTTTGGAATTTACTTCCAGCAGTGATAGTAAAAAAGATATGAGTTTTGAATATCTAATAAAAGAACTAGACAAAAGCAAGCATGCTTCAAGTGCTCAAAGCGAGCTTAATTTTATGCTTGAATTATCAAAAATTTTTACTGCTCAAGGTATGAATAATAATGCAAAAGCTACCTATGCACAAATAGTTAATTTCATAGAAAATACCGAGCTTAAAGATTATTTATCAGACATATATATAAAGGCAAAAACATTTGTGTGATAAAATATGTTCTTTTAAATCACCTTTAATTTTATTTAAATATAATTCTTAAATCATTTACAAAAAAAGGATGTTACTATGGCAGATAATCTAATCCCACCAAAAGAACGCATAAATATAGTTTATAAAACTAAGACAAATGACCAAGAGGCTGATGTAGAGCTTCCATTAAAACTTATGGTAGTTGCAAATTTAACTGGTGAAAACCAAACTCCACTTGAAGATCGTGAAGTGATTTCTATCAATAAAATAAATTTTGATCAGGTTATGAAAAGCTTAGATATTCATACAAATTTCTCTGTAAAAAATAAGCTAAATTCTAATAATGAAGATTTAAATATTGACCTTGATTTTGAGAGCATCCATGATTTTAATCCAGACAATATTATAAATCAAATCCCTGAACTAAAAAAACTCTTGCAGCTTAGAAAAGCTTTAGTTGCACTAAAAGGTCCTATGGGCAATATGCCTGATTTTAGAAAAGCGGTTTTAGAAGCTATAAAAGATGAAGATAGTAGAAAACAACTTCTTTTAGAGATTAAAGACGAACAAGATAAGGAATAAAAATGTCTGAAACTAAAGTTAAAACTCCTATCATTGAAAGCATAATGCAAAGGAGTAAATATTCAAAAGATGACGAGAGTTATAGTGTTGTAAAGCAAGGAGTTGCTGAGTTTATTTCAAACATAATAACAACAAATAATGCCGAAGATAAAATAAATAAGCTCGCACTTGATGAGATGATAGCTCACATCGATACCCTTTTATCTGCTCAAATGGATGAAATTTTACACAATAAATCTTTTCAAGAGCTAGAATCAACTTGGCGTGGAATTAGATTTTTGGTTGAGAGAACAAATTTTAATGAAAATGTAAAAATTGATCTTTTAGACGCCACAAAAGAAGAAATTTTAGATGATTTTGAAAATAATCTAGATATAACTCAAAGTACACTTTATAAACAAATTTATTCAGCCGAATATGGACAATTTGGTGGTGAACCAGTTGGTGCGATAGTGGCTGACTATGAGCTAGATAAATCAAATCAAGATATGACTTTTTTAAATAAAATGTCATCAATTGCTGCAATGAGCCATTCGCCACTTCTTACATCTCTTTCTGCTAAATTTTTCGGACTTGACAATTTTGGTGAGCTTGAAAATATAAAAGATCTAAAAAGCATGCTAGAAGGCCCACAATATACAAGATGGAGAACTTTTAGAGAAAATGAAGATGCAAAATACACAGGATGTATGGTAAATAGATTTCTTACAAGATCTCCTTATGTGCCAGAAGATAACCCTATAAAGAGCTTTAATTATAGAGAAACTGTAAATAATCATGATGATATGCTTTGGGGCAATGGAGCTTATGCGTTTGCTACAAGGCTTACAGATAGTTTTGCTGATTATAGATGGTGCGGAAATATTATTGGGCCAAAAGGTGGCGGTGCCGTAAAAGATCTTCCAACTTATACTTATGAAAATTATGGAAGTGTCCAAACAAAAATTCCAACCGAAGTTTTGATCACAGATAGAAGAGAATTTGAACTTTCAGAAAATGGATTTATCGCTCTTACTTTAAGAAGAGATAGTAATAACGCTGCATTTTTCTCAGCAAACTCTGCGTTAAAACCTAAAATTTTCCCAAATACTCCAGAAGGTAAAGCTGCTGAGACAAATTTCAGGCTCGGAACTCAACTGCCTTATGTGTTCTTGATCTCTCGTTTGGCTCATTATCTAAAAGTGCTTCAAAGAGAAGAGATAGGTACATGGAAAGAGCGTAGCGATGTTGAGCGCGGCTTAAATGAATGGCTAAGACAATACATCTCAGATCAGGAAAACCCACCAGCAGATGTTAGAAGTAGAAGACCATTTAGAAGCGCAAAAGTAATCGTCAGTGATATAGCCGGCGAGCCTGGTTGGTATAAAATAGAGCTTCTAGCTAGACCTCACTTTAAATTTATGGGAGCAAATTTCGAGCTTTCTTTGGTCGGAAAACTAGACAAAGAGTAAGCTTGCTATGTCGCTGATAGATAAAATTTTGTATGAATTTAGTGATGAATCAAAGCTACGTCCATATTTTAAAGATCTAGACAGCGACATAAAAGATCACATTGATACTATCTTAAACTCTAGACTTGGTAACTACGGCCGATTAAATGATAGTATTATTGATCTTTGGTCGATGGGTGTTGAGATAAACGAGCTTGGTCATAAACTTGGTATGGCAATATATGAATTAATCAGCTCAAATGAGAATAGAATAGAAGTAACATCTATCGGATACGATGACTCACTAAAGCCTTGGCGTATCATCTTTAATATAAACTACAAGCATAAAAATGATAATTTTAAAGAGTATTTGCTAAAAGTTATTTTTAAAAACAATAGATATTGTGAGATTTTATAATGGATTATAATGAAAATAATTTAGCTTATTTTCAAAAAGAGATGGCATATCTTGATGAAACAAGAGCCCTTTTTATTAAAAATTTTCCAAAAGTAGCACCCTTTCTAGATACTAAAAGCAAAGATCCTGATGTTGAGAGCATAATAGAAAATATGGCTATTTTGACATCTAGGATCAGGCAAGAACTAGATGAAAATATCCCACTAATCGCTGAGTCTTTAGTAAATATCTTAATGCCAAGCTATACAAATCCTTTTCCATCAGTTTGTATGCAAGAATTTACCTTAAGAGATGACTTCTCTGGGGTGAGAGAATTTATACCAAAAGGAAGTATAGTTGAGTCAAAGCAGATCAATGGCATAACGTGCAAATTCCAAACGATCTTTGACATAAATTTGCTTCCATTAAAGATAACAAAAGCTTTTATGTCAAACAATAAGAGTGATTATCTTCTAAATTTAAATATAAGCGTTATAAAGGACGAGCTTAGCACTAAAGAACTTGATATAGATTTTTTAAATTTATATCTTGGAAATAATGTTTACTTCTCTTCTACGCTCCTAATGTGGCTAAAAAATTACTTGAAATTTATTACAATAAGTTTTGAAGATAGCGATCAAGAGATAAAGTTAAGCCCTGATAAACTTAGTTTAGATGAGTTTGATGAGCGTTTGATAAAGAGTGATGAGTTTGGATTTGAAGCATTTGAGCTTTTAAAAGAGCTATCATTTTTTCCTTCAAAGTTAAATTTTATGCGATTAAATGGACTTGGCTTTCTTAAAAATTTTTCCGCAAAAAGCTTTAATATTAAATTTATATTTTCAAAAGATATGCCAAGTGGATATGTGCCAAGGCTAGAGTATTTTTCTCTTTTTGCTACGCCTGCAATAAATTTATTTGCAATGAGTGCCGAGCCTATTTTGAATAACAATAGGCGAAGCGAATATAGAATTTTTCTAGATCGCTCAAATATCGATGCTTATGAAATCGTTTCAATCAGTAAGGTGGTCGCCCACAGCAGTAATAATGAAAAAAGGATATTAAAAAACTATAAAAGTTTTGAGAGATTCGAATTTTTAAATGATGAGCGAGCAAAAGATTATTATTTTGTCAGCAATAAAACAGATATAAAACTAAACTCTTATAAAGAAATTTCTTTTTTTAAAAGTGACTCTAAAGATCAAACCATCAGCATAGATGCGTTTTGCTGCAATGGTGATTTACCTTGCAATCTAAAGCTTGGTGAGATAGATAGAGTGTTATCCCATCAAGGTGTAACAACTAAAAATTTAACTATTCCAACTAGTGTAAAGCGAGTAAAAATAGATGGAAATCTTCTTTGGAAATTAGTTAGCATATTATCTTTTAGCTATCAAAGTATACTAGAGAAGGGCTCTTTTTTAGCACTTCTTAATACTTTTAGTGCGCCAGATGATGAGTTTTTTAAAAAATTTGCTAACTCGCTTTATGATATAAAAACAAAGCAAATTTATAGAGTTGATCAAGGTTTTGCAAAAAGAGGGTTGCTATGTATATTTTATATAGATGAAAGCGAATTTGAGAGTATCGGAAATGTCTATGCTTTGGGTATAAATTTGGCTAAATTTTTATCAAAATTTACTTCAATTAATTCATTTTGTGAACTTAAAATAAAGTGTATAAAGAGTAAAATTCTGCTTAATTATGACTTTTTAGGCGGTACAAAAAAATTAATATGAACAAAGAACTAAATCAAGCTTCTTTTTTTAAATTAGTAAAGAACTGCCTGAAGCACCACGATAGAAGAGATATTTTTTTAAAAAATAGCCCAAGTTTTGCCTATCCGATTAATGAGCTTGAGAGCTTAAATAAAGAGGACGTAGTAAAAATCGTCGTAAATTTTATGGGTCTTTTGGGAAGTGGCTCGCATCTTACAAGCTATATTTTGGAGAAGATCTCAAAGAGTAACGATAATAATTTTGAGAAATTTTTTGACTTTTTTGACAATTACTTGCTTTGGCTTTTCTTTGATAGCATTAGTCTAAAAAATTATGCAAGATCCTTTGAAAAAGAGCTTGATGATAAAATTTCAAAGATTTTATTAGATATATTAAACATAAGCAATAAAAAATTAGCAAAAAAATTCTTACCATTTTCTCCGCTTATTATTAGCCAAAGAAGGCCTAAAAGAGAGATCGAGTTTGCCTTGCAGCGTCATTTTAATTTAAAAAATAAACTATTTTTGCTAGAAAATCTACCAAATCAAATTTTTATATCTCCTTCAAATTTAAATTCACTTGGTATTAAAAATAGGGCTTTAGGCAGAAATTTTATACTTGGTAAAAAGCTTTTTGAGAAACAAACTAAGATAGTAATTTATATAAATGGCATAGATTATGAAGAAGCTATTGATTTTTTCCCAAAAAGAAGAAAATTTAAAGAGCTTCAAGATGCTCTTATCTTTTTTACAAACAATGAATTTGTCGCCGATTTATACATAAAAATAAACTATTCTCCAAAGATGCAATTAAAGCTTGGGATGGATGAAAATTATAGTAAAATAGGCCTTGGTGCAAGGCTTAAAAGTAATAAAAATATGTCAAATTTTATAAAATTTAGGCTCTGCTCTTAAATTTTTAGATATAAAATCTAAAATATTTGTTATTATTACATTAAAGAAATATATTTATTTGTAAAAGGATGTGCATCAATGGCATTTATCGATTACCTAAGAAGGTTTTTTGTCTTTTTTAGATTTAAACACAGTACCATTTTGGTAGCTTCTATTGCATTAAGCATCTTATTTTGGCTTTATGCTCCACTTATAGCTTTTAATGATGTATATAGCTTTGCTAGTATAAGTTCAAGAGTCACTATATTAATTGCATTTTGGGCAGTTATTTTGTTTTTTGTTTTAATCAAACCATTAATGCACTATTTAGCATCTCAAAAAGATGAAAAAAATAACAAGCTAAAAGAGATAAAAAAAGAGTCTATGGATAGTTTTGGTAAGGCAAAAAGAAATTTTATGCTTTCTTTGAAAGATGCCAAAACAACATGGAAAAAAGATATAAATTTTAAAAAATTGCCTTTGATAATGATAATGGGTAACGAAGGTGCTGGAAAGAGCGCGTTTATAAACTATTCAAATATTGAATTTCCACTATCTGATAGTTTAGATACTTATAAAAAAATACACAAAAGTACAACAAACTTTAATCTTTATATTTCAAAATTTGGCGCACTTTTAGATACTGAGGGTATACATTTTGCACAAGAGAGCTTGTACCAGCCAACAGCTACTGAAGAGCTTCCTGAAGATGATGTGGATAAAAATAGGGATTACTTGCTTAAAAAAAGTATCTGGAGTGAATTTTTACACTTTTTAAAACGAAATGATTTTAACGCTAGATTAAGTGGTGCGGTTTTAATAATAGATACTAAAAAATTCCTTGAAGGCACGCAAGAATATTTTGATGAATTAATTAGATATATGATAAAAAGGGTTAATGACTGTGAGAAACATCTAAATATTAAATTCCCTATTTATATTGTTTTTAGCAAACTTGACTTAATAGATGGCATGGGGGATTATTTTAGACTTTTCAATGAAGATGTGGCAAATAAGGCTCTAGGAATAAACTTAGATTCAAATTTCTCAAAGCAATTACTAGAAACAGAGTTAAAAAGCTTAAGCGAGTCACTATTTAAACATCTCATGAGCAAGAACTCGATTTCACACCTCTTGGAAGATAAGAAGCGTTCATATCTCTTTTTAAAACAACTTGATAATTTTTTTGCTTTAGTGAAAGATTTTGTAATAAAGCTAAGCTCTCAAAATGCACTTAAAAATAGCTCAACCATAAATGGAATTTATTTCGTAAGTGCTTATCAAGAAAATATACCTATAAACTACCTTACAAATACTATTTGCGATAGATATAACATCAAAAAACCACTTTTAAGAGCAGTAAATAACTATAGTAAACAAAGCTATTTTGTAAAATCATTTTTAAAAGAGATAGCTTTTAAAGCCAACTTAAATAAATTTGGTGCTCAAAATAGATTTACAAAATTTGTAAATTTTGTTTTAGTAGCCATACTTTGTGCTGGAGTATATTTGGGTTCTAGTTTTATTCTAGATACCAAAAATATAAAAGAGCAAAATGCTATAAATAATGCAAATAAAATTTCTTCATACCTTGATGGTAAAAAATACAAGGATCTCTCTCCAACACAAAAGATTGAGCTTCTAAATTTACTAAAACAAAGTCTAAATGACTATCCAAGAATCTTTAGCGGCGATACTAAATTTGAGTATATAACACTAGATACTTCGTATAAAGGCTTCACTCCAGTTAAAGCGCTTTACTATGATTTGAATGCTGATTTTTTCAAAAATACAGTTTTAACTGAAATGGAAAATATACTAAAAAATGAAATTGATCCAGATAAGCTAATAAAAGCATTTTATATGTATGATTCGCTCTTTGACAAAGACTATACAAATGTGGATTTATTTAAAATTTGGATTAGCACAAACTGGGATAAATTTGAAAAATATGGCGTTGCAAAAGATGAATTTTTAGCTCATATTGAGGCTATTTTAAAAGCAGAAAATTTAAACATAACTGCAGATACAGTTGCTCAAAGTATAGCAAATACGAGACTATCACCTGTCCAAAGAGCACAAAGACTCTACTATATACTTGAGTTCATATCATTCAAAGACGATAAATCTTTTTATGATATTAAAAAAGATATTGAAAATTTATATGCAGTAGTCCAAGAAAAAGAAGCTTTTAAGCCATTTAATAAAATTTATACAAAAGAAAATTTAAGAGATTTCTTATCAAAGCTTAGCTCAAACATAGATCAAACAGCTGGAATAGAATCTTGGCTAATGGAGACAAATTCTTCTTTAAAAGATATTAGCTCAAATGATAAGAAAGAGTTAAGTATTGCTGTAATAGAGCTTTATTTGCAAAATTATGCTGATAAATGGAGTCAAATTTTAAGAGAAATAGAGCCAAATGAATTTAGCACAAAAAAAGAGGTCATAGAAGAGCTCGACATCTTGTCAAAGAGAGAAAATCCTTTAAATTCTTTAATAAAATTAACTAATCAAAATACAAATTTAAATGATGATAATTTACTAAAATATATCTATTCTCTAGGATTTGCTTCAAGTGAGATAAAACGTGTTTTCAGTGATTTTAGTGCTAAATTTACTAACTATCATGCGTTAAATTCTAATGACTTGCTAGATATTATAAGCAATGACGTAACAAGTGTTTATAAAAAAGTTAGTGACTATAACTTCGAAATGCTTCAAAGTAACGATGATAAAATAGTTTATGCAATAAATGGCATAAAAAACGAAAACGATCCATTTGTTGTCTTAAATAATGATGCTAAGAAGCTTCCAGATGAGTTAAATGAATATTATCAAAAGTTATCGACACTTGCATGGAAACAAGTAGAAAATGGTGCTTCAGCACTTTTATCAACAGCATATAGAGATGATGTTTTTGATGATTTTGAAAGTCTTATCAAGCCATTTTATCCATTTAATGAACAATCTCCAAAGGCTGTTAGCATAGAAGAATTTAAAAGATTCTTTGGTAAAAACGGAACTTGGAATAGCTTTTATGATAGATATCTAAAACAAATCTTAAGTAAAACCGCTGATGGTTATAAAATAAGACCAAAATATGCAAAAGAGCTAAGATTTAGCAGAGATTTTCTTAAAAATATTGCCTATATAGACAGAATTTCAAATTTAATGCTTGATTCAAATGATGAACTAAAATTAAATTATAATTTAAAAGCTGTCGACTTATCGGCAAATTTTAGCCATATAAATATTAGTTATTCTAATAACTCTTTGACTTATGATCATACAATTGCCTCAAATTTGATAGTTTCAAGCAAAAATTTTGATATATCAACACAGTTTAAATTCAATGCAGTTTCAAGCACTGGAAGCGAGAGAAAAGAGCTAAGCTTTGATGGAGAGTGGGGCTGGTATAAGATATTAAAAGCTTCAAATTTTAGTAGTGTTGGCGTTAGTACGCTTAATTTTGATGGTAGAAGAGATTCGTATTTTGGCTTTGAAGTAACACCAAATGGAGGAGAGCTTTTAGAGCTTATGGATATCATACCAACGATAAATTTACCAAAGAAGATGCTTTATTAAGGATAAAATATGCAACAAATAGCAGCAGTTATACAAAATTACGATAAAGCGTCAAGCTTTTCAGCTCAATTTATCATTTTTGATGAAAATGGCGGTGATATAGGCTCATTAGACACTACAAAATTTTCTTGTAATGATATGAGCGATTCAATCGCACCAAAACACGCTCATGTTGGATTTGAAGAGGGGGTTTTCACAATTTGTGGCTATAAAGATTGTGAAATTTTTTATAGTGATTCATATTCAAAGCTTCCAGATGACTATGAGAGCGTCATAAATTTGGGCGATGTCTTTAGGATAGGGGAGTTAAAATTTATATTTATAGACCCTTCTAGGATTGATGAATATATAGGAAAAGCCTATAAGATAATAGAAAATACAAAAAATTTTGACAAGCTTGATGATAAACGTTTTGAGCCAGTTGGTAAAATTTCAAATGTTGATTTTAAAGAAGAGCCAAAGATAAACTCATTGATAAATGATAAAAAAGATATCACTTTAAATGAAAATGCGCACGATGCAGTTTTAGATTTAAATGAGATAGCTCAAAATTTTGATGAAGAAGAAAATGCAAATAATCAAAATATGCTAACTGCAAAAAGCATGGATGAGCTTTTGACAAAGATAGTTGAGAGTATAAAATTGCAACCAAATATGAGCCCTATAAGTGAGCAGACTAGGACTTTAAATACAAAAGATATGGAAACAATCATGAAAACTCTTCCTCTTAGTGACTCGACAGAACTAATAAATACTGTTTTGGTTAAGCTTATATGCAAAGAGCTATATAGCCAAATGTATGATATAGTCGAGAATAACTCATTTTTTAAATATCTTTCAGGAGCCGTACTAAAAAGCACTAAGGAAGATAAGGAAGCGTTTAATTATCTATTGCATAAAGCTCTTCAAAGCTATATGTTAAAAAAGTAATGTTTTTAATAAAACAGAAAGTAAATAAAAGATAGAATAATCCAAACTTTTTAATAGGAGTAAATATGTCACAACCAGTGTATATTAAAGTGAAAGGTTCTACACAAGGACTTATTTCAAGTGGTGCTTCAACAGAAGCTAGTATAGGTAATCGCTATCAGTCAGGTCACGAAGATGAGATCATGGCTCAAGAGGTTTCTCATATAGTAACAGTTCCAACTGATCCACAAAGTGGCCAACCATCAGGTCAAAGAGTCCATAAGCCATTTAGTTTTACTACATCATTAAATAAAGCTGTTCCACTTCTTTACAATGCCTTAACACAAGGCGAAAGACTTCCAGAGGTTGAGATCTATTGGTATAGAACATCAACTAGTGGTGGTGCGGAGCATTTCTTTACTACAAAACTAGAAGATGCAACTATAACAGATATTACTCTAGTAAGTCCAAATGCTCAAGACAAGCTAAACAGCGACAAAACAGAGCTTTTCAAAGTTTCAATGAACTATAGAAAGATAGTTTGGGAACACGTAGCTGCAGGCACAAGCGGAAGCGATGACTGGAGAGAAGCTACTAAAAAAGCTTAAAACCAACCTAGGGTTTACCCCTAGGGTTAATAAAATCATCTTCTAGCTAGAAGGACACAGATGAGCCCTTTTTATCTTTATCTTTTAAATTAACATGATATGTGAAATGCGATATGAAACACCTAGTTATAATCATATTTCTCATAACATCTTTATATTCACACGAAGCAAATTGTTTAAATATGTTTGCTGTGATCTTTGACAAAAATACGACCGATGAGAATACTGTTAAATGCGTAGAATACTATATAGATGATCTTGGATGTGATGCAAATATGACTATAGAAATTCCTGAACTTTCAATAAGACCAAATCTATTAGAATATGCTTATGATGCAAATAAAATAAAAACTTTTGATACTCTTTTATCAAAAGGTACATCCTCTAATGCTGGCTTGGCAACATCCATAGGAATGAGCTTTTCATTTTTTTTTAGAGAAAATGGTGTCGGTATAGACAATAAAAAAGCCAGCCCTGAACTACTAGAATTTATAAAAACTCAGAAATATAAAGAATTTAAAGAAGAGAAATTTAAACTAATCAAAAAACTATTAGATTATGGACAGGATCCGAAAGACTATGTTCTCTTGCAGAAAGTACTAACACTTGTAAATGATGAAAAGGACTTGGACAAATTTTTAGGAAGTTATAAAAAAGGTAATAAATGAGTATGTTAATTTCATTTATTATAAACATAGCAATTATGAATTTACACTATCTTGGATGTGTAAATTCATTAAATATCGTAGCAAATAAGGATATAAGCGATGAAAGGACAATGCTATATATGGAAACATATATAGAGAAATTTAAATGTAACCCAAGCATTAGTGTTAAATCATCAAGATTAACATCTACATGGATTGATTTATTGTCACTTGCATATATAACAAATAAACCAAAGACACTTGATTATGTGTTATCTAAAAAAGCAGTTATAACAAGAGAGTTAACCGGAGAAATAAGTTCTGATTATATTATTTATTTGGCGAAAAATGGCGTATCTATATCTAATAAAAAACCTAATTCTATAAAATCTTTAGAATTTCTAGAAACAGAACAATATCAGCAATATAAAAAAGAAAAGATGTCTTTAATTAAAAAATTATTAGATAATGGAGCTAACCCAGAGTTATTTAAATATTTACTTGAAACACTAGAATATGTAAAAGATGATGAAGAGTTAAGAAAATTGCTTGAGAAAAGGAACAAATAGTGGATTTTTTCAATATAAGCAAAAAGAAATTAGATATAAAAAATAATAATTTAGATACAAAAGATTTTAATAAAACTAGCTATGAAAATGCCAAAGATATTATGAAGCATTTTGGTGAGTTTCTTGGACCGATATATGAGAAAGCTGCTGATATGGCTGGTACTGGGGTTGACATTATTAATAATAAGCAATATGAAGAATTTAAATTTTATAAGAATATGGATATGATTGATAAGTTTAAAGAATTGCATAATTCAACCAATACTGATATTGAAATGTTTGAAAAGGCATTACAACAAGAAGAAGAAAACGAAAAAAGATTGAAAGAGCAACAAATGGACAAAAATTTAACATCACCAACATCATCACTGACTAAGCCTGTCATGCTAGCATCCGGTAACTCAGTGGCAACTGACGGCTTTGTGGACTACGGCGTATCTAACGATACCTTCTCAACTCTTCAGATAGCAAACGAGTCAAACGATAAATTTATCGTTACACGTGCAGATATTTATGAAAATTTAGAAAGTATATTTAGCATAGAGTGCTTTGCTTATATAAATTTAGTGAAAAACCCGCTTTATGAAAATTTAGACACCATCTACAATAACGATAAAAGTTACTCAAGCATATATAAATATCTTGATAAAAGTATAAAGCTAAGCATAAAAAGGCCATCTTCAACAAATAAAAATATCGTTCCAGATGGTAGCTCAAACGATATGCACTTTAGCGGAATAGTAAGCGATGTAGAGTATCTTGGCGTAGACGATGAGACTAGTACAAATATAGATAAAAAATACTTCTTTAAATTCAAGCTAACTTCGCCACTATATAGACTAAGCATAAATAGAGCAAATAGAATTTATACAGACCAGAGTATTTTAGAAGTAGTAAAGGATATTTTGGCTTTTAATAAACAAAGACTAACCAAAGAGCTAGACTTCTCAAATATCAAAAATAACTACAACAAAAGAGAATTTATAGCCCAGTACAATGAGAGCGACCTAGTCTTTATAACAAGACTTTGCCATGATAGCGGTATATATTTTTATGAAGACAATGAAAAAATTTATTTTCATGATACATTTATACTAGCTTATAGCAATCAAAATGAAAATTTTACTTCAAGTGATACAAGTAGTGGCAAGGAAGCTAGAAAAGTAAGTTTTAATGTAAATTTGAATAATAATCTAGCAACCGAACACATAAATAAAATAACAAAGAGCGAGACGCTAAAAGCAAATAGCTTTACGCACTCTTTTCAAAATACAGCTTATCCAAATGTGCTAGAGATTAAAAATGAAAAGATATTTGACGAGCAGGTAAATATCTATGATAAGCATATAAATTTAGATGAGTATTCATTTAGCGACACCAGCTTGCTTGAAGTTAGCACCTACCTTAAAAAACTAAGAAGCGATATGCTTTTAAAAGAATTTACCGCTAGCTCAAATGTATTTGCACTAAATTTAAATGATAATATCTCGGTAGCTATTGATGCTAGCAAGGGTGAATATGAGTTTAAAATAATAGCTTTAAAGCATACTTATATTGATGAGAGCGTTTTAGAAAATACTTTAAATTTAGGCGATAATGTCCCGTTTAAAGATAAAAAATTTATAAGCTCATACACAAACGAGATAAGCATCATTCCAAGTAGTGTGAAATTTATCCCAAGCTACAAGCAAAAGCCAAAAGCACCAGACATCACGCTAGGTCTTGTAGTTGGTCAAGATGGACTAAACAGCCAAAATAACACGATCCATACTGATAGCTATGGTAGGGTAAAGGTGAGGTTAAATGCTTTTAGTACGCAAGAGATAATCGATAAAGACGACGCTATCAACGCAAGCTATCACAAGAGTGCTTATCTAAGAGTGATAACGCCTATTGCTAGCAATAGCTCAGGATTTTTTGCCATACCAAGGATCGGCGATGAGGTTATCATCTCGTTTTTACAAAACGATATAGACAACCCAGTAGTAAGTGGTAGCCTATATAATGCCTCAAATACACCACTTGTAAATGTAGATAGTAACTATCACCAAACATCTCTTAGCTCAAAAACAATTGGTGCAAATGAGACCGGTATAAACGAGATCACTTTATCAAATTTAAAAAATAAAGAGCAAATTTATGTAAAAGCAGAAAAGGACTATGACGAGCTTGTAAATAACGACTTTTCTCAAACAATACTAAATGACAAAAGCTCACAAGTGCATGGAAGTTACACCGAACGAGTAAAAAAAGCTCACATTCAGACGATAGATCTAGCAAAAAATGTAAATGTCGGAGGCGAGTATCTAACAACAGTCGGGCTTTCAAAAGATACAGTAGTGGGCGTCTCAAATACGCTAAACGTAGCTGTTGATAACAATACAAGAGTAGGTCAAGATAGTCATGAATTTGTAGGACATGATAAATTTGTAGAAGTAAAATCAAATCTTAATACGACCATACATAATGATGAGATGAGAGAGGTAAAAGGCACAAAAGAGCAAAATATAGATGGTGGCTATAAGCTAAATTCACAAAAAGGCATAAATGAATTTAGTAACGAGCATATTGTGCTTCAGGCAAATAGCTACATTGATGTAAATGCTAAGTCAAATTTTACAACAAAAACAGCTGCCCAGCACACTGAGATTGCTGATTCAAAATTTAGCAATATAGAGACGACTTATGAAGTAAATGCCAAAGATAAGATAATCCATCAAGTAGGTAGCACAAAAGTAACGATAGAGGGATCAAGTGTCGTGATAGAAGTAGCTGGCGTAAAGGCGATATTTGATAGTAGAGGGTTAAGAGTTATTGGTGGAGATATAAAGGCTTTATAAGATCATATTTAAAGACTTACTTTCTATTTTAGTAGGTCTTTAAATTTTTAAATAAAATCAATCTCTACTAAAACTAATGCTAAGAATTTTAAAAGCAAAGGCTAAATTTTAGAGCTACGATAAAAGATAGTCACACAAATATTTCACATGGTACAATAGACATATACTTTTAAAATTTATATAATTCTTCCAATTTTAAATAAATCATACTCAAGAACAAGGAGAATGTTATGGCTAACGAAGCTGGAGTAGTTAAAAGTGTAACTGGGGGAAGCGTAATAGCTCTTAACAATGCAACTGGAGAAGTAAGAAATCTTAGCGTTGGAGACATCGTCTACCAAAACGAAAAGATAATCACAGATAGCTCTGACTCTAAAGTAACAATAACTCAAACTGATGGTAAAGATATAACTTTAATAGGTAAAGATACTCTAACTCTAGACCAAGACTCTAACAATAACGAAACAGTAGCTGATATCTCAGCTTTACAACAAGCCATCTTAAAAGGAACAGATCTTAATGCTCTAGAAGAAACTGCTGCAGGTGGTCCACAAGCAGGTGGTAATGGCGGAGATGGCGTAAGCCTAACTTCTACTAGCTTTGCAGAAGGAGGCCACATTAGTAACATCAATGCTAATGTAGGAAGCATAGATGCTTTATCTCTAGCAGCAGGTGGAGATAATAGCTTTGGTGTAAGTGGAGGAAGTGCTGTTGGGGCTGGGACTGGAACTGGAACAACAGGACCTGCTTTGCCAGCAGGAAGTATAAAAATTCCTTTATCAGCATATGTAGGAGAGAGCACATCTTCTAGACTATTAGCTTCATTTTATAACTCTATACCTAATGGATATCATGTATATAGACATACTGATGGTAGAGATTATCTAACTCCTGATGATCCTACCACTCCTAGTGCATTCCAACATAAAGACGGTTGGTATGTAAGCAATGATGGTAAACTAGCTATTGGTCAAGATGATGCTAAAGACCTAGCGGTAACTAGCACAGCAAAAGCTTCAAACTATCCAGATGATGGCTCAGTAGCAAAGATAGTAAATCCTAATCCAAATTTAAAAGTGTTTGGATCGGATAATGCAGATAAAATAACCGTAGACGGCGCAAAAATA
>NZ_PPCE01000002.1 GCF_002913715.1 Campylobacter concisus
ATTGGTCAAGATGATGCTAAAGACCTAGCGGTAACTAGCACAGCAAAAGCTTCAAACTATCCAGATGATGGCTCAGTAGCAAAGATAGTAAATCCTAATCCAAATTTAAAAGTGTTTGGATCGGATACTTCCAATGATATAATCATAGATGATACTCACATAAATTTGGTAAAAAGTGGTGTAGGAACTGATGATGTTAAATTTCTAAATAATGCCACAGTGGACTGGATGTCAAGCGGAAGTAGCGCAGATAGAGTAGAACTGCCTAACGGATCTTCTGTAAATAACACAATTATAGTAACCGAGGGTGGTGAAGATGTGGTTAATATCGATGCAACATCTTTTAATGGTAGCACTGTAAATACTGGAGCTGATAACGATACTGTTAACATAAATACAAATATTACCGCAACGGCTCAATCAAATATTGTAACCGAAGATGGCTCAGATACTATAAATATAAAAAGTGGCATAACACTTACTAATGTAAATGTAGATATGGGTGCAGGTAAAGATACTATAAAGATCAATGACGGTAAATTAAATTCTACTGATCGTATAATATTTAAAGGCTCTACGCTAAGTACAGGAAGCGATACAGCAGCTGACGATAATGACGTAATAACTATTTCAAACGCTACATTTATGGAAAGTAGTCCAGGTAAATACTCTAATGTATATACGAAAAATGGAGATGATATCGTTACTGTAAAAGATGGAACTATATTTCAAGACAATTCACTCATTACAACTGGACGAGGCAACGATAAAGTATATTTAGAAAGTAGTGTTCAATTTAATAAAGGTACCGTTTGGGCTGATGACGGAGATGATGAGATACACATTAACGGAGCGGAATTTAACGGTCCTAGAGGTATAGGCGGCGTATCTGGCGGAGCTGGAAACGATAAAATTTTCATTAACGATGGAACTAAATTTACTGGTGGCTCTATACTAGGCGACTTCGGAGCTACACTTGATCCTACAAATGGACCAGGAAATGACCAGATAACTATTTCAGGTGCAAGGACTGAATTAAATAACGTAAATATAGATACTGGTGATGCTAATGTTAATGCGGATGGCGGGGCTAAAGATACTGTAAAAATCGAGGATGCAAAACTTAGGAACACTAATATTACGTCTGGTAAAGGTGATGACGAGATAACCATAACCGGAAACGCAAATTTAACCGGCGGATTCAATAAGGGCGGAAGCGGTGACGATATTATAACAGTAAGTGGCAATGCAATCTTGAACGGCACATATCTTGAAGGAGAACAAGGTAATGATACTATAACTATAAGTGGCAACGTTAAGGCTAAAGGTGGTAATTTTAGCACTGGAGCTGGAGCAGATGATAAGATAGAAATCAAGGATAATGCCGAGTTGGATGGCACTACATTGCAGTTTGAAGGCGGTAAATCAACAGATAAAGCTACTCTAAACGTAACCGGAAACGCCGTACTAAAAGATGTATCCATAAAGGCTGATTCATCTCTAGGTGAGCAATATATGAATTTCCATCAAAGCGGTGAAGCTAAAGTAAAAAGTCTTATGGGTAGCCAAAACAAAGACGTTATAGATATAGCAGGCGACTTTACTTATACTAACGTCGGCAATAATCTTCAAACTTACGGCGGAGACGATGAGATAAAGATGCACGGCGGAGCTACGGTAAAAGTCAAAGCAGATATGGGCGATGGCAATGACAAACTTACGATAGAAAACGCTAATTTTAAAAATGACTCCTTCGTTAATATGGGCAAAGGCGAAGACAAAGTATATATTAATGCCGGAGCAAATTTAAATGATGTTCAAATTGATGGCGGTAATGGTAATGATGAGATAAATATAAACGGTGGAATACTAACTAAAACAGAGATAGATACAGGACGTGGAGTTGTCGATAGTGAAGGCAAAGGCGGTGATACTGTAAATATAAGAGGTGGTAAGTTTAGTGGAACTCAAATTTGGCTAGGTAATAATTATAGTGGCGGAAAAAATACTGTAAACATAGACAATAAGGCAAGCGGTCAATTCTTTGGCGATCAATATACCAATTTAAATAATGGCGAATACAAAACATTCATACAAGCATGGTATAACGCAAATGCAAAGGATACAGTAAACATCAAAGACGGTGCTGTCGTTAAAAATGCCACTATAGCGCTTCACGGTAATGAAGATGAAATTAATATTGCTAAGGGTGCTACTGTTGAGCACTCTAGGCTTATCACCGGAGATCAAAACGATACTGTAACAATAAACGGTGACGTTAGCAATACTCATATACATTTAGGATTTCATAAAGATACTCTAAAGATTGGAGATGGTGTTACGATAACTGGCAATAAAGCGCTAGATGCTAATATCTATATGGATAGTGGAGATACAAGGGATTCAAGCACATTTGGTAATGATATTGTAAAAATAGGAAATGGTGTTACACTTAAAAATGGAGTCGGTATAAACGGTGGTCACTTGGGTGATGATATCAAGATAGGTGATAATCTTACTCTAGATGGTAAAGCTGGTATTTACGGTGACTGGGGGAATGATGGAGTTGCACAAAGTAAGACTACCGATGGAAACGATATTATCACTATAGGCGACAAACTAAAGATGACTAACGGTTCTATAATATCTGGTGGCGGTGGAGATGATATTATCTCTATCGGTAAAAATGCAAGTATTCAAGATACTTCGACTATCGATGGTGGAGCTGGAAACAAAGATAGATTAAAGATTGCTGATGATAGCGTAGACCTTACTAAAGTTAAAAATTTTGAAATATTGGATCTAACTGAAGGAAATCATAATGTATCTCTATCAGCTAAAGATGTTCTAGATATGACTGATAGCAACAATAGGCTAAGAATAGATGGCGATAGTGGCGATAATCTTGGTCTTGCAAGTAAGGGTTGGGTTGCTTCAGGCACTACTAGTGAAGATGGTATTAACTACAATGTTTATACTAATACAGAGGGTGGAAAAACTGTAACTCTAGAAGTTCAAAACCAAGTACATGTTGATATTTAAATTTTAACTAGCTACTTTAATCCCAAAGGAAAAATCCTTTGGGATATTTTTATTCTATAAATTTCTATTTTAATTACCTTAAAACTCGAATTTAACTAGCAAATTTAATATTTTTAATCCAATACATATCCAAAATTAGCACCAAAGTACAATAGACATGCCCTTTAAAAATATATATAATTTGCCGATTTATGAAATCAAAACAATTTAAATATAATAAATAAGCTGGAGTGGGTAAAAGTGCTACAAGAGGGAAATGTAATAACCCTTAACGATGCAACTGGAGAAGTAAAAGATCTTAGCGTAGAAGATATCGATCAAAACGAAAAGATAGTTACAGATAGTACTGACTCTCAAGTAGCAATAACTAAAACCAATGATAAAGAAACCATAACTCTAGATCAAGTCACTAACAGTAATAGCCAAACAGTGGCAAATATTTCATTCGTAGGTGGCAGAGATGCGGGAATTGTAGGCGGAGATGGCGTAAGCCTAACTTCTGTTAGTTTTGCTGAGGGAGGGCATATTAGTAATATAAATGCTCATATAGCAAGCAGAAATGTCGCAATTTCAGTAGGAGCCACATCATCTAGTAATAATGCCTTTGGTGTAAGTGGAGGAAGTGCTGTTGGGGCTGGGACTGGAACTGGAACAACAGGACCTGCTTTGCCAGCAGGAAGTATAAAAATTCCTTTATCAGCATATGTAGGAGAGAGCACATC
>NZ_PPCE01000003.1 GCF_002913715.1 Campylobacter concisus
TAGCACAGCAAAAGCTTCAAACTATCCAGATGATGGCTCAGTAGCAAAGATAGTAAATCCTAATCCAAATTTAAAAGTGTTTGGATCGGATAATGCAGATAAAATAACCGTAGACGGCGCAAAAATAACGTCCGTACACGGAGGAGTCGGAAACGATAACGTCGACCTCAAAAACGGCGCCGAGATAATCGGTATTTCCGGCGGTTCGGGCGAAGACAAAATTTCGGTAGATAATTCTAAGGTAACTTCAGATATCTTAGGCGGCTCTGAAGACGATATTATAAAAGTAAGTAATAATTCCGAAGTTAAAAACATAGGCGGCAATGACGGGATAGATACCATAAACGTCGAAAACGCTACGGTAACAGGAAGCATTCGCGGCGGCGCAGGCGACGACGTGATAACCGCCAAAGGAAATTCTTCGATAAACAATATACTTGGAGAGGCTGGAAAAGATACTATAACTTTAGAGGACGGTGCCAAAGTCGTAGGGCAGATAAGAGGTGACACCAAAACTATGAACGATATATTCCAAAAGCAGGTAAATCCGGCTTTAGATATAGTAGATAGCGGTGCCGATGCCGATACTATAACTTTAAGCGGTGCAGGAACCAGTGCGAAATATATATTCGGCGGAGACGGCGATGATAAGATCGTGGTAAAAGATGGCGCAAAAGTAACAGGAGAAGTAAGGGGCGACGAAGGCGATGATAAAATAACCGTATCTGACAACCAAACATACGTTAGCGCCATAAATGGTAGAGGTGGCGACGATACTATCCTAGTAGAAAATGGCGCAAACGTAGACGGTATAGTCGGAAGATGGGGTAATGATGATATAACCGTAACAGGGAAAGGCACCGTCGTAAAAGAATTCATTCATGGCAATGAGGGCGATGATACGATTAGGGTTTTGGACGGTGCTGTCGTTAAGGGTGATATTGAAAATAATACTGAAGGCAAGATCGGCAGCATTGAAGGCAATGCCGGTAACGATATTATAGAAATCGACGGAGGAGCTAATAAAGAAGGTTTTGTCGGCGGTAAAATTATTAGTGGAGATGGCGACGATATCGTTACGATAAGGAATACAAATCTAGACAAAGTCGACAATGTCTACAATAAAAACGTCAAGGTTGATACTGGAACTGGCAACGATACTGTAAATTTATATAACGTTACTGTAAACGATACTAATATCTGGACAAAAGAGGGCAACGATACTATAAATGCTACTGATACTATATTTAAAACAACGCAAGGAACTGGAATAGGAACTGGAAGCGGTAATGATATTATAAATATAAATTCAGGGTCTAGTTTAGAAAGCGGTACGCATATAAGTGCAGGCGAAGGTAATGATAATATCAATATAAATAACGGTGCTCATCTAAACGGAGGCCACGTTTATGGCTACGAAGGAAACGATACTATAAATATAAATTCTGGAGCTACTTTGACGAACTCTTCTGTACGTGGAAATGAAGGTAATGACACTATAAGTATAGATAACGGAGCCAGTATAAATAATTCCGGTAATATAGCCTTAAACGGGGATGGGGGTAATGATACTTTAGTTTTGAAAAACGGAGCTTCTGCTGGATTTAAGAACTTAAGTTTTGAAAACAAAGTATCTATAACTCATGCAAACGGGGACGTAAATATAACCGATATGGAGGGCGATAAAACCGTTGATCTATCCCAGTTATCTGCCATAACTGATAACAACGTAAAATCCATCGATATGACGGGCGTAAATGGTGCAAAACTAAACATCACCGCACAAGATGTGCTAGACGTCAATAAAACTACCGGTGATACTCTTACCGTAAAAGGCGATAGCGACGATACCGTTCATAAGACAGATACATCCTCATGGCAAAATAATAATGACGGAACGTATTCTACGACAGTTACAAACAACGAAACGACGCATACCGTAACGATCAAAATAGAAGATAGTATTACGCACGATTTATAATCTCTTAAAAACCCAAGAATTTCTTGGGTTTCTTATTTAAATAATTTTATTTGTAGTTTTTGATTTTTACCCTTTGGCGAGCCATAGAAATAAGCAAGAATATTAATTAATCTTTTTTAAAAGACATTCACTAAAAATATATAAATTAAAAAATTATTGATGTTTTTAAATTTTTGATTATAAATTTATAGTATTTATAATAGTTAGTATAACTAGGATGTTTTTTTACTATTAGATTAAAAAGAAAAAGCCATAAGATTAGTAAATAAAAATGCACAGAACGCAGTCATAACATGATTTTAGAAGTTAAAGATGATACGCGAGTACTTTAAATTATATAAAGTTGATTCATTTCCAAGGAAAAAGTCTTCGGGTTAATCTTTTTATATAACTAAAATCTTATAAAATTTTTTATCTTTTCTATTTGTTATAGATCTACGAAATTATATTAAACAACCTATTTTAAAGATATTTTGCCTATTTTTTATATATTATAAAAATCTCACACTGTACCCCAGTACAATAGACATATACTTTTAAAATTTATATAATTCTTCCAATTTTAAATAAATCATACTCAAGAACAAGGAGAATGTTATGGCTAACGAAGCTGGAGTAGTTAAAAGTGTAACTGGGGGAAGCGT
>NZ_PPCE01000005.1 GCF_002913715.1 Campylobacter concisus
CCCCCACCTACCCCACTGCACGTTCAAGGTTGCTGTGCAGGGTACAGATTTAATTAAAAAAAGAAATTTAAAAAGGATAAAAATGATAAAAAGTTATGTTTTAGGTTTTCCAAGAATCGGAGAAAAAAGAGAGTTAAAGCGTGCGTTAGAGGGCTTTTGGGCTGGCAAAGAGGGCTTTAGTGAAGAGAATTTGCAAGAGAC
The DNA here is from genome assembly GCF_002913715.1 of Campylobacter concisus. Lineage (NCBI taxonomy): Bacteria > Pseudomonadati > Campylobacterota > Epsilonproteobacteria > Campylobacterales > Campylobacteraceae > Campylobacter > Campylobacter concisus. The sequence goes on from NZ_PPCE01000005.1 coordinate 202, forward strand.
TGCAAAGACGCTTCGCCAAAGACACTGGAAATATCAACAAGACGCTGGCATTTCAGCCATTAGCGTTAATGATTTTTCATTTTACGACCTAATGCTTGATAACATCATCGCTTTTGGCGCTACGCCTCCAAGATTTGCAAATTTAAGCGGCTTGGAGCAATATTTTGCTTGCTCAAGAGGCAACAAAAATGGCGTTGCGATGGAGATGACAAAGTGGTTTAACACAAACTACCACTACATCGTGCCAGAGCTTAGCAACGAGAGCAAATTTAGCCTAAAAGCGGACAAAATTTTAAATGAATACAAAGAGGCGAAGGCTAACGGCGTAAAAGGCAAGGTAAATTTGATCGGTCCTATCACATTTTTGGCTCTTTCAAAGACGACTGACGGCAGCTGCCCATTTAAGCACCTTGATGCACTTGTAGGCGAGTACAAAAAGTTACTTGAGCAAATTTCTAAGCTTGATGATGAAATTTTAGTGCAGTTTGACGAGCCGATCTTTGTAACTGACAAAAATGAAAGCGATCTTTTGTCAATTATCACAAAGGTTTATAACGAGCTAACAGGCGTTGCAAACAACATCAAAATCGTGTTTGCGACATATTTTGAGCATGCGATCAAGGCGGTTAGCGAAGTGGCTAAAACTAAAATTTATGGCATCGCTCTTGACTTCATCCACGGCAAGAGAAATTTCGAGGCACTTGAGACTATCAAAAATAGCCATTTAACGCTATTTGCTGGCGTGATAGATGGCAGAAATATCTGGAAAAGCAACATCAATGAAAAAGTAAAACTCGTTCGTGAAATTTCAGAAAAAATAGGCAGCAAAGACTTTTACATCGGCACTTCATGCTCACTTCTTCACGTGCCGTACACTCTAAAATATGAAGAGAATTTAAACCCAGAGATCAAAAGCTGGCTAAGCTTTGCGGTTGAGAAGCTTGATGAGATCAAGATCATCACAAAACTTGCAAATGGCGAGAAGCTTGATGAGAGCGAAACAAAAATTTATGAAGAGAACAAAAATGCAGTTAAAACTCGCGCTACTTCAAAGCTCATCCACTCTGAAAGCGTTCAAAAACGTGTTAAAAATTTAAGCAAATTTGAGCGTGACGAGAAATTTGAAGACCGCATCAAAATCCAACGTGAAACGCTAAACTACGGCATCTTGCCAACAACAACGATAGGCAGCTTTCCTCAAACGGTTGATCTTCGCGTACTTCGCCAAAATTTCAAAAAAGGCGAGATCGACGCAGCTGCTTATGAAGCAGGCATCAAAAAATACATCGATCACTGCGTGAAATTCCAAGAAGATATCGGCCTAGACGTGCTAGTACACGGCGAGCCAGAGAGAAACGACATGGTCGAGTACTTTGGCGAGCAGATCAGCGGATATGCATTTAGCCAAAATGGCTGGGTACAAAGCTACGGCAGCCGCTGCGTCAAACCACCACTTCTCTTTGGTGACGTAAGCCGCCCAGAGCCGATGACTGTTAAGTGGATGAAATACGCTCAAAGTATCACAAAACACGTAATGAAGGGCATGCTAACAGGTCCTGTGACTATGCTAAACTGGAGCTTTGTGCGTGATGATCTGCCAAGAAGCGAGGTGGCAAAACAGCTTGCGCTTTGTATCTACGACGAGATTGCAGACCTGCAAAATGCAGGCATCAGAGTGATCCAAGTCGATGAAGCAGCGTTTAAAGAGGGCTATCCGCTAAGAGCTGAAAATATCCCAGCTTATGAGAAATTTGCGGTTGATTGCTTTAAGCTTTCAGTAAGCTCAGCAGAGGCAAAAACTCAGATCCATACGCATATGTGCTACTCTGAATTTAACGATATTATTAAGACTATCGAGGCTATGGATGCTGATGTTATCAGTATCGAGACTGCAAGAAGTGGCAACGAGCTACTTAAAATTTTCAAAGCCGTTGGCTACAAACAAGAGGTCGGACCTGGCGTTTACGACATCCACAGCCCGCGCGTGCCAAGTGTCGAGGAGATCGTCGCTCAGATCAAAGCTCTGCTTGAGGTCTTGCCAAAAGAGCAACTCTGGATCAACCCTGACTGCGGCCTAAAAACCAGAAAATGGGAAGAGGTCGAGCCAAGCCTTAAAAACATGGTAGAAGCTGTCAAGATCGTAAGAGGTCTATAAAATTTAATTAAAAAGGATTTGGAAAATGAAAAGGATTTTTCTATTTGTAATATTAGTTATCTTTGCGTCCGGATGTAGTTCTGGACGCCACTCTATACCACTCAACAAAGGTGCATACAAACAAACAAATATCTATAGTATCAGCGAGGCTTTAAATTTAGAAGCTGCCAAAAAAGAGCTAGCAGGCTTTGAAAATGTGAGGCTTGAGTTTGGCTCAAACGACCAAAATAAAAGTGTCATCAAGGCAAATGTAAAGGTTCAAAGATTTATCACTGATAGCGGAGATATAAAGGGCTATTGCCAAGAGGCTTTTGTCGACGTCATAAAAAGATATATGATAGCTGCTAAAAAGCAAAATGCCGACGTGGCAAATATCGTGAGCTTTTGGCGAGCCGACGCGAAATACCTAAAAGACGAGTTTGTCTGCATGTCGTCAAGAAATTCTGTTGGCGTGGTGATGAGGGCTGATCTAGTTCAAAAGTGAGAAAATGCTAAAAGAGAAAATTTTAAATAAAGAAAAAGGGCTCGTGCTCTATGGTCTCACGCCACCAAAGGCTGAATTTGAAGAGTCAAAGCTACGTGAGATCTCAGAGCGCTGGACGGGCCGGATAAATGATATCAAGGCAGACGGGCTCGTGCTTTACGAGGTGCAAGACGAGAGCGAGAGAAATGATAGCGAGAGGACATTTGAGTTTAGTGGGACGCTAAGTCCAGAAATTTACTACAAAAAGTACCTAAACGTCGCAACACCTAGTATATTTTACCGCGTGGCTAGCGGATACGGCGAGGATGAATTTCGCGCAGCACTTAAGGCTCAAAGCTCAAATTTAAACGTGCTAGTGGGGGCAGCTTCTAGCACGCAAAAAGTGAGGCTAAATTTAGCTCGCGCTTACGAGATCGCTAGCGAATTTAAAGAGTTGGTAGTGGGCGGTGTTTGTATCGCAGAGCGCCACGGCAAAAAGGGCGATGAGCCGCAAAGGATGCGCGAAAAGATCGCAGCTGGGGCTAAATTTTTCATATCGCAAGCGATCTTTGACGCACAGCTAGCGCGTAAATTTTTAGAGGATTGCGCGGCTGCAAAGATAAGCGAGCCGATATTTCTTACATTTAGCACAGCTGGCAATTCAAAAACGCTTGAATTTATCAAATGGCTCGGAGTGAGCGTGCCAAACTCGGTTGAGGAGAGGCTAAATTTAAGCTCCGACTACCTAGCTAGTAGCTGCGAGATCATCAAAGAAATTTGGTGCGAGCTAAAGAAATTTGGCGATGAAAATGGGCTAAACTTAAGCATAAATATAGAAAGCGTCATGGCAAAGCGCGCTGAGATCGAAGCGAGCTTGGAGCTAACAAAAAGCATAAGAGAGTTGGTGTAAAGCCAACTCTTGCTATAAATTTATACAAATTCTTTCTTGATGGTGCAATGGCGTCACAAATCCACATAGAAAAGCCGTTATAATTATTGATTTTAGTACAGGCTGAAAAAGCGATAATGTGGCACGCAGGCCGTTTTAAGATCAGCTTACTGGTACTTGGCAAATTTCAAAAACTGCTATAACAAAAATGATATGGCTTTATGTAAGAAATTTGACGAGATATACGAATACGGCAAACTGCTAAGAGAAAAAAAGGCGGTGCTTTGGCAAGGCAAATTTATCAAAAGTGCTGTGAAAATCGTTGAAGTCAAAATAGCCAAACAAGGCAAGAGCTTTTGCAAATTTAAGCAAATTTGATCCAAAAGTATAGAAATTTAACTCCAAATAAGATCTAAATTTGACTAAACCCCCTCACTCCACCTTATATCCAGTGCCTCGTATGGTTTTTAGGCAGATGGCTGGGATTTTTGCTCTTATCTCTCGCACGAGCGATCTTATGCGATCTTGCGATAAGGTTTCGTTTTTATATAGGTGATGATCTATCTCATCAAGGATGACGACGTGGGGCGAGTTTTTGCATAAAATTTCAAGTAGCTGGCTCTCTTTTTTGCCAAGATAGATGACCTCGTCCTCTTTTATTATGCACTGGGAGTCTTTGTCAAAAATCAGACCATTTTTTAGCTCAAATTTAGAGCCTAAAAGCACCTTGCAAAGCCTAAAAACATGAAATAAAAACTCTTCAGGGCAAAATGGTTTAATGATAAAATCATTAACCCTAGCGTAGTAAATCCTCTTAAAAACGCTAGGGACTCTCTCATCTAGCAAAAGCATAATGGGAGTGATGTTTTGGCTATCTCTTATAAATTTAACCAGATCAAGGTTTAAATTTCTTTATCCATTGCCACACTCAAAGTCCTTGATAACTTCGCTGGCGCTTTTTAGCTGCATCATCCTAAACCCAAAGCGGTAAAGCGATGCATTTAGGATGACATTTTGCTCAAAGTCGCTTGAGAGCAGCAAGATCTTCTTCATCAGCCAGCTAAACCACCAGCTGGTTTTTTGGCGTCTTTTTCAACCTTTTGTTTTAAAAATTCCTCCTCATCTTTTGTAGGTTTGTACTCATCTTTGAAGAATTTTTGCTTAGTTTCGATCCTCTTTTCGATCATCTTCTTATCATAAATTTTATATGACGGCTTCCAGTACTCAAGGTAGTTTCTAAAGCCAGCGCTGTGGCCTGCGTCGTAGTGACAGCTTACGCATTTTAGCTCTTTATCGCTGCCAAGAAGCTCTTTATAGTGAGCGTGCATCTTTTGAGCTTGCGCTGAAGTGTTATTGCTGTCTATCACATTTGTGTGACAGCTTGTGCAGCCGTTGTCAAAGACGAAATGTTCGCGGTTTTTGAGGTTTTTGTGCCAATCAATCGCATCAGGATCGCCAAAGAAATGCACCCAGCCCTCTAAAATGCCATTTTTCGCCTTTGTTAGAGCGTATTTTGCGATGTTGTCATGCGGTATGTGACAATCTACACATCTTGCTTTGATGCCAGTTTTGCCCTTGCCGCTGTGGATATCGTCGTTGTAGGCGATCACCATAGGATCCATCTCGTGGCAAACGATGCAGAATTTATCCCCACTCGTCTCATCAAGCGCGTAATGAACTGGCAGAACGACTAAAAATCCAACAATTCCGCTTATGAAGATTATAAGCGCTAGTAATTTTTTTGAAATTTTCATGGTGTTACTCCGTTCATCCATTGTGGCACCTCGTGTTCATGGCACTCAGAGCACATATTTGTAGATGGCTTGTGTTCGTTGTGGCACTCGTCGCAGTACAAAGTCGGACCATCGTGAACAGAGTTGTGAGGATTTGCTTTTAGAGTATCCATGAATTTTAGTCTATCGGCTAAGAGTTTTTTGCTCTTATGACAGGATAGACAGCCAGCGTCACCGATCGCTTTAAATTTGCTAGGATTATCGCCTTGGTTTTGGTGACAATCAACGCAGTCAAAGCTTAGGTGTTCGTGATGAGGTTTGATCTTATACTTGGCTCTTAGCTCATCAGAGACTACTACTTTTGTGACGTTTAGATCGCCCTTTGGCATATCGGCACCAAAGAGATGAAGCGAAAATAAACAGGCAAAAATAGCGATGAATTTAAGCTTATTCATACCCTTTCCCTTTCTATTAAGATTTTATAAACATCAAATTTCAATGGAAAACTAATATTTTTACTTAAATTTATTTTTATGGAATTATAGTCTTCGCTTGATTAAATTTGCATTAATAATAATTTAGTGCGCCAAAAGGCACACTAAATTTAGATATTTTCTCCAGCGATCATGCCAAATACCATGCAATCAAGTATCGCATATGTACCTAGACGGCTTGCCCCATGAACGCCACCAGTGATTTCGCCAGCTGCGTAAAGACCAGGTATTGGCTCATGTGTTTCGTGAGAAATTACCTGAGCTTTTGTATTTATCTCTAAGCCACCCATTGTGTGGTGAACTTTTGGCATAGTACGGCTTGCATAAAATGGTGCTTTTGAAACATCGATACCATTTAGCTTTGTGACTGGTTTACCAAATTCATCTTTACCAGCTTTTACACCTTCGTTATATTTTGCGATAGTTTCTTTTAGCTTATCGGCTGGGATTTTAAAGTGAGCTGCAAGTTCATCTATCGTCTCAAATTTCTTTACAACACCAATCTCAAGTGGTCTTGACGTATAGATAGGATTTTGTGCGGCAACTGCTTGTGAGTCGCAGATATTTACTGGATAGTTTTCATCTTTACCAATAACCGCAAAGCAAGCGTCAGCTTTTATCTTGCGGCCTGCGTGTTCGTTCATGAAGCGCTCACCTGTTTTTGGATTTACAGTGATGCCATAAGTATTGCAGCAGTGGTTGGTGAAATTTACAGCTGCTCCAAAGCCTTTTTCATCTGGTGAGCAGTAAGGTAAGAACTGAATCCAAGATGTTTGAAGTGTTAAAGCACCGATCCTTGTGGCCTCTAGCATAGCACCAGCTGATGAGCCTGGATGGTTTGTGCTGTCTATTGTTGGAACGATACGTGGATCTTGAATTTGGCGGTACCATAGGTCACGTCCAAAGCCACCAGCTGCTAGAAGTACGCCACTTTTTGCTTTGTAAGCTTTTTGATCACCTGATTTATTTTCTAAGTCATCACTAAATAATTTTGCATCAAATTTATAGTTTTCTCTACCGATTGCACCTATGACTTTACCACTATCATCAACGACTAATTTATCAAATTTAGCCCTTGTTTTTATAGTCACGTTTGGATTATCTTTTAGTTTATTTAGCATTGGTTGGATGTAGCCAGATCCTGAGCCGTTTGAAGTTTGAAGGCTTCTTGCTACGCTGTGTCCGCTTTCAAATATCAATTTTTCTAAAAAGTCAGCTCCACATGAGATTAGTAAATTTACAGCGTCATTGCTTCTGTCAAACATTGTGCTTAAAAGCTCTGTGTGATTTAGTCCAAGTCCGTCTTTGACAGCATCTGCTATAAAGAGCTCTTTGCTATCTTTGATGCCTTGGGCTACTTGAAATTTATTCATAGGAGCAGCCATATTTCCGCCATTTATTACGGAGTTGCCGCCTGTACGTCCCATTTTTTCAAGGATAAGCACCTTTTTACCGCGCTCACTAGCTTTTATAGCAGCAGCTAGTCCTGAAAAGCCAGTACCTACGATGACAACGTCATATTCTTCATCAAATTTAACGTCTTTTTCATTAGCAGCAGCGTTAGCGTTGATACCACCTAGAGCTAAAGTACTAGCTCCAGCCATACCCATTTTTAGAAAACTTCTTCTTGAGTTTTGCATTTTATCTCCTTTTATAGTTTGTTGGCTCAAATAGAACAACTTTTAAAAATTAATGGAATCATAACAATAAATGAAAATGAATATGGTAAATTCTTGGTAACAAACTTAAAAATATTATATAGTTTAAAATTTTAAAAGTAATTATTATAAATTTGTTATAATCCCTAAATGATAAGAATTTTATTGATAGAAGATGACGAGCAGTTAGCAAAACTACTTGCACGAATGCTTAGGCTTGAAGAGATAGAAACAACTATGGCATATAACCCACTTGATGGGCTAAATATCCTAGAAAAAGGACTAAAATATGATGCTTTGGTACTTGATTTGTCCTTGCCTGATATGGATGGGCTTGATGTTTGTAAGCTAGTTAGAAATACTCATCCAACGCTTCCTATTATCATTTCCTCAGCTAGATCTGAAATTTTAGATAAAGTAAAAGGCTTTAAGCTTGGTGCAGATGATTACTTAGCAAAACCTTATGAACCTATTGAGCTTGCTTTTAGGATCAAAGCGATACTTAGAAGAGGTATAAAAGAGCAGGAATCAAAGAAAATTTTTAGTATAGACAAAGACAAACACATTATTAAAAAAGATGGCGAGCAGGTATTTTTAGCTCATGCAGAGTATGATATATTTGTCTTTTTGTTTGAAAAAGAGGGCTATGTCATATCAAGATAGGATCTACTTTTAAATATAGACTCAGTTAAATTTCAAAGCGGGTTAAAGAGCATAGATGTCATTGTCGGTCGTATAAGACAAAAGATAGGTGACAACCCTAAAAACCCACGATTTATCCATTCTGTGCGCGGCGTAGGGTATAAATTCATCAATGCCTAAACTCTCAATCGTAAATTTAATCTCATTTTTATTCTGCGTGACAATAATTGTTATTAATGTAATATTTTTTATAGAATACAAAAGAAGCCTACAAGAGCTTGAATACTCAGTCTTTCAAAGATTTTTACTTGGTATGCATATAAGGGTTGAGGGTGGCGAAAAAGTGTTGCAATCACTAAAAGAGATCGATCTAAAATATGCTGAAATTTCAAATAAAGAGATAATAAAAGGTGGCAAAATAATATTGCAAGATAGCTATTGTGATATGTATAAATTTAGAGATAAATTTTACTTTGTGCCAAGACAAATATCTAATCCTAGTAAATCTATTTTAAATTTTTTATTTAAAGCAGGTGTTGAAACTGAAGACTATGGTAGATTTATGCAAGCAGATAAAATACCTGCCCTTGAAGATACAAAAGTGCTTTCAATGGCTAGTTTTTGGCTATTAGTATCATCGATAAATGGCATAACTATAATCTTTTTTATTGTGCTTATGCGTAAGCTTTTAGGGCTTAGAAATTTAAAAAAACAGATACAAGCTATCGGAGTGGATACGGCGAAAAAAGTAGATATCAGTAGTCACGATGAGCTTGGTGAGATAGCTCATGAGTTTAACAAAACTATGAAAAAATTAAATGACTTAAAAGAGGCTAAAGAGCTCTTTTTAAGAAATGTGTTGCATGAGCTTAGAACACCAGTGATGAAAGGCAAGATCATCTCAGATATTATAAATGACGAAGAATTTAAAGATGATCTTAAGCAAATTTTTCTAAGAGAAGAGCTTATCTTAAGCGAGCTTACTAGGATAGAGAAATTTAGCTCAAATGAGTTAAGCCTAAATAAAAATAAATACCGCTTAATAGACATAATAGATCACGCTATAGATCTGATATTTGCTGTAGATAAAGAGCGTGTGAGGGTTAGAAATTTAAAAATTTCTCCTATTTTAAATGTTGATTTTGAGTTATTTTCTACAGCATTAAAAAATTTACTAGACAATGCTTTAAAATACTCCAAAAAAGAGGTATTTTTGGAAATTTCCAACGACCATTTTATGGTAGTAAGCTATGGTGATAAGATAGATGATGAAAGGCTTGATTTTAATAAAGCTTTTAATCGTAAAAGTGAATTTTCAGGCGCTGGACTAGGGCTTGGGCTATATATAGCAAATCAAATTTTTACTCGTCATGGTTGTGAGATGAAGTATAAATACAAAGATGGTAAGAACTGCTTTTTGGTCTATTTTAATGAGGCTTTAGCTAAAAATTTAGTTTAAATGAGTGATTGATTTAAGTTTTGATTGTTTATGATAATCATGCTTTTACTGAAAGTTCAAAGATATATTTGCTTTTCCAAATCTAAATTTATCCATTACATTTACTACTTATAAATAAATTTAATTACTAAAGAATTAAGCTAAATAAAATAGAAAATAAAATATAATCCCAAATCTTTGGTCCCGTAGCTCAGTTGGTAGAGCACTACCTTGACATGGTAGTGGTCGATGGTTCGAGTCCATTCGGGGCCACCACTTCTAATAAAACATCCCAAACAAGAGATTTAAAAATTAATTATTAGTCAATTTTATAAAGATGCGGTAAAGATTTATTTCAAATAATCTTTCACATCATACTCTTTGCCAGCATCGTGATCTTTTAAAAGCTTTGCCACGATAGGGCTTAAAATGATGATGGCAATTAAATTTGGTACGACCATCAAGCCATTGAACATATCTGCTAGGCTCCAGACAAAATCAACCTTTTGCAAGCTTCCCAAAAAGACAAAAACGACTACCAAAATTTGAAACGCCCTGACCGCCTTTGCCCCAAGAAGGTATCTTACGTTAATCTCAGCAAAATAGTACCATCCAAGAATCGTTGTAAATGCAAAAAAAAATAGGCAAACAGCCACGAAACTATATCCGCCAACCTTACCAAAGATATGCGATGAGAAAGCCTCTTGCACCAAGGTGATACCTGTAAAGACTGCCTTGCCGTTTTCAAAGCTGATGACATTTGCGGTAAGTACTACAAAAACGGTTATATTTAAAACGATAAAAGTATCTACAAATACGCTCATTATACCAAGTACTGCTTGATCGACCGGGTGTTTGACATTAGCTGCGGCGTGCGCGTGTGGAGTTGAGCCCATGCCAGCTTCATTGCTAAAAAGGCCCCTTGCTATGCCGTATCTCATCGCAGCTGCTATACTAGCTCCAGTCGCTCCACCCCACGCAGCTGAAGGATCAAATGCTGCTTTGTAGATAAGCAAAACTGCATCTGGAATTTCGTGAAAATTTAAAGCGATAATGATTAGTCCAACACCTACATAAAGTAAAGCCATCAAAGGCACGATCTTTTCAGCCACTCTTGCGATCGCCTTTACGCCACCTATAAAGATGACCGCACAGACGATTGCTAAAAAAGCTCCAGTTATCCACTGAGGTATACCAAAGGCACCTTTAAAGCCGTCTGAGATCGAGTTTGCTTGCACCATATTTCCGATAAAGCCAAGTGCGATAATGATGGCGATAGCGAAAAATCCAGCTAAAATTTTTGCCCATTTTCCCTTTAATCCACGACTTATATAAAATGCTGGACCGCCTATCGTGTGACCGCTGTCATCTTTCGTGCGGTAAATTTGAGCTAGGCAAATTTCAGCAAAATTTGTAGCCATGCCTAAAAACGCAGCACACCACATCCAAAAAATCGCTCCAGGACCACCCATGATAAGTGCTGTTGTCGCACCTACTAGATTGCCAGTGCCAACTTGTGCGGCGATCGCAGTTGCAACTGCTTGAAACTGGCTCATACCAGCCTTGCCAGCAGCTTCGCCGTGAAGCGAGAAATTCCCAAAAAGTTCTCTTAGGCCCATTTTAAACTTAAAAATTTGAACAAACCCAAGCCTAATAGTAAAAAATAGTCCGGTGCCGCAAAGTAGGGCGATAAGGAAGTATGGACCCCAAAGAAATGAATTTATACTTTCAACACAATTATTTAAAATTTCAGCAAAATTTGTAGGCATTTTCTTAACTTTCATTGGTGTAGTTTAGAGAGCGAGTATATTTAAAAAAATATAAAATTAAAATAAATAAGAAAAATTTTTTAGCTTGGTTTAAAATTTTGTGCTAGTTTCGGCTTACTCGCTGTGAACTTGCTTTTACTAGCAAGATTTTACGACCAATATTTTTACGCTCTAAGGCGTTTTTTGATTGATAATTTCTAAATTTATCCCACAGTGAAGGTTTAGAATGGCTAAAATTATTTCTTGATTTTTGGATTTTAAAATTAGATTTTTGCGTGTTTCAAACGGCTTTTACGAGAAATTTGCAATCTTTATTGCGCGGATATAACTTGGTAAAACGTATTTGGCTATTGGTTTTGCTAAAAATTTTATCAAAGGCGTTTAAAAGGCTTTGACGCTAAATTTTACTTCATTGTTATTTGCTGATTTGCCATATTTTGTCCGCTGTTTGACTTGCTGGTAGCCAAACTTTGCGTCAAATTTTCTCGCCAATCGCCGCCCAAAGCCGTTTAAAAATTTCTGGAAATCCGCTTACTCTGCTATAAGCCGTCGTTAATCTACCCCAAGGCACGTATTCTATCTTTAAATTTAAAAGAACCCTTTCAAATTGACAGAGTAAAGCCTAATATTTAACCCTTGGATTTTATTTTCTCTAGCCACTCATTTAGCGTTTTTTCAAAGCCTATGCCCTTGCTTTTGTAAAAAACGAGCGGTTTTTCTAGGTATTTTTGCTCGACCCAGCCGCCAAAATCATGCGGATAAAGGTAGTCTTTGCTCTCTTTTGTGTGATTTTTTAGATATGGCGGGATCTTTAAAATTTCTTCGCTTTGCACGTATCTTAGAGCGGCATTTATCGCGTTGTAGCTGGAGTTTGACTTTGGCGAGCTAGCTAGATAGATAGCACACTGAGCCAGTATGATCCTAGCCTCTGGAAAGCCTATCTCTTTTACCGCGCTTAGCGTGCTTGCGGCTAAATTTAGCGCATTTGGGTTTGCGTTGCCGATGTCTTCGCTGGCAAATATCGCCATCCTTCTAGCGATGAAGTCCGCACTCTCGCCAGAGTCTATGAGCCTTGCGAGATAGTAGATAACGGCGTTTTCGTCGCTTCCACGCAGACTTTTTATAAAAGCACTTGCTAGTTCGTAGTGCGTGTCATCCTCTTTTGCTCCCTCTTTTAGGGCGTTTTGGCGAAGCGTTTTTAAATTTTCCAGACTCACATTTTCATCAAGCGTGATGGCAAATTCAAGTAAATTTAGCATAGCTCTTGCGTCGCCGCCACTACTTTTAAAGAGATACTCTTTTGCTTCCTCGTCTATGCTAAATGAAATTTGCTCTTTGATTTTGCCAAGAAGCTCCTCAAAATCACCACTACTAAGCGGCCTAAACTCAAAGAGCATCGAGCGACTTCTGATGCCTGAGCTTAGGGTGAAAAAGGGATTTTCCGTACTAGCGCCGATGACTAGGGCTTTGTAGTTTTCCATGGGGATTAGTAGCGCTTCTTGCTGGGTTTTGCTTAGGCGGTGGATCTCGTCTATGAAAAAGAGCGGCTTATTTAGGGCGTTTTCGTAGTTTTTTAAAATTTTGCGAAAGTCATCTATCTTTAAATTTCCGCCATCAAACTCGTAAAAGTCGTAGTTTGCGCCGCTTGCTACTGCTCTTGCAAAGCTCGTCTTGCCACAGCCTGCTGGACCATAAAAGATGGAGTGTGGGATTTTGTTAGAGGCTATAAATTTTAAAAATGCTGCTTTAACTGCCTTTTGTCCACAAATTTCATCCAAGCTTTTTGGTCTAAACATCAGTGCAAGTGAGCTCAAATTTCTTCCTTTAATTTGCTGGTTTTGGCAAAATTTTAGCCTTTGCACTAAGGCTCTCTATCTTTAGCTCATAAATTTTTATGATCCCAAGCCCATACTCCGCAGCCACGTCAAATGTGCTCATCGCATATGCTGTGTATTTTTGGCTAAGAATTTTTAAAATTTCATATCTTTTGGCCTCGTCCTCGACCTCGTAGGCTCTTGTTTTTGCGATCGCACTTTTGTATTCGGTTGTAAAGACCTTACCACCAAGTGCCTTGCCGTCATCTTGTATCGCCTCTAGCTCGCCATCATTTAGGTGTGGGACTTTGTTGAAACTAACGCAGACAAATTCCACTTTTCGTCCATCTTGAAGCAGTTTTGCCTTACAGCCAGCGGTAGCTCCGTGTATAAAAATGCTTTCACCAACTCTTACTGGCGAGATCGGTACGCTAAAAATTTCTCCCTCATCATCCACGCATGAAATTACCGCATATTCGCATTCATCTATGATTTTTAGGCCATCTTCACGGCTTAGCTCTCTATCTTTTCGTCTCATTTTTTATCCTTTTTTTGAAAAAGCATTTTAAAATTTAAGTGCTTAAAGGCTAGTATAACGCAAAAATTTCAAGGAAAAACATGAGAAAAATAGCCATTTTTGCCCTTTTGCTTGGCGTAAATTTAGTCCATGCAAACGATGTTTGCAATGAATATATCAAGCAAAGCAGGCTATATCTTGACGAGCTCTATGCCAAAGAGAGCAAACGACTCGCAAACGATGAAAAGGCGTTAAGACTTTTTGAGCTTAAATTTGATGAGTTTAAACAAAGACAAAGCGGCCAAGAAGCCATAATTTTGCAAAACAAAGATGAGAAATTTTGCAAAAGAAAGCTTGAAGAGACAAACAAACTTTTAAATGATCTAAAAAAGTAGATCAAATTTTTATGTTTAGATCCCAGTCTATTGGCATTTTGCCATGGTTTGCTAGGTAGATATTTGCTTTTGAGAAGTGACGGCAGCCAAAAAATGCCCCACGAGCTAGCGGACTTGGGTGGGCTGCTTCTAAAATGAGGTGTCTGCTAGCGTCAATGAGCGGTGCTTTGGCTCTAGCTGGGTTGCCCCAAAGCATAAAAACTACGTTTTGTAAATTTTCGCTTATCTTTTTTATTACAGCATCAGTAAAGCCCTGCCAGCCAAAGCTTGCGTGAGAATTTGCCACTCCAGCGCTAACGCTTAAAGTTGAGTTTAGAAGTAGTACGCCTTGCTTTGCCCATTTTGTGAGATCGCCGCTATTTGGCTCTTTTATGCCAAGATCGGCATAAATTTCTTTATAGATATTCACAAGACTTGGCGGGACTCTCACGCCGCTAGGTACTGAAAAGCTTAATCCCATGGCTTGATTTGCGCCGTGATATGGATCTTGTCCTAGGATTACGACTTTGACATCGTGAAATGGCGTTAGGTTAAATGCATTAAATATAAGCGCACTTGGTGGATAGACGGTGCCAGCACTCTTTACTTTTAAGAAATTTTCTTTGATACGCGCGAAATTTTCACTCAAAAACTCATCTTTTAGCACCTCTTTCCAACTTGGCTCAATCTTTATATCATCTAAATTTATCTGCATTTTCCTGCCTTTTGTAAGTTTTAGCGGTATAATTTTAACTAAAATTTATCCAAAGGAAAGAGCTGTGTCTGAGCAAATTTTTAATAAGATCTATGAGCTTCTTAGCAAGAATGAAGCCAAATTTAAAGTCCTAAATCATGAGAGTGCGACCACTTCAGAAGAGGTGGCAAAACTTAGAGGAACAAAGATGAGCCAAGGCGCAAAGGCTCTAGTTTGCTCTATTAAAGGAGCGGATGAGGAAAAATTTAGGCAAATTTTTAAAGATGAAAATGTGCTAAATGATTATTTGCTAAGCGATGAGAAGCCAGCGATGAAGGCTGGTAAAGCTTATGTCTTGGCTATTTTGCCAGCCGATATGCAAGCAAATCTTAATAGCTTGACACAAAAATTTGACGGCAAAAGGACAAGCCTAGCTAGTCCAGATGAGGTTTTGGCATTGACAGATTGTGTTTTTGGTTCAGTGCCACCATTTAGCTTTCATAAAAATTTACACATCGTAGTTGATGAAAGGTTACTACAAAGAAACGATGAGATCGCATTTAATGCGGGGCTACTTGATAGATCGATCATTTTAAATACAAAAGATTATACAAAGATAGTACGGCCAACGCTAATAAATTTTGCAGAATAAAAAGTGCTAGGCTAACCACTTCCTAGCACTAAATATTGTCGGGAGAAAAATGAATTTAAATAATGCAAAGACGAGAAATTGCTAAATTCATTTCAAGAACAAATATTATCAGGCATAATCTTAAAATATAATAAATTATATAAATAAAAAGCTTTAAATTTAGGGATTTACACATTTAAATATAAATATATATATTTTATAAATAATTTTATAGATCAAAGCTTGTGGATTTAAAAAGAATTTATAAAAATTTGCTTAGTAAATATTAAGTTTAGCTTAAAGCCCATTTAGATAAAATCCTTAATCGTTCTTTTATCGTAAAAAAGACAATTTGATATAAGGAAAAACAATGAGCGATATCATCGCATACAAACTAAATGGCGAAATAGTCGATACTCAAAGTATCGCAGGGCAAGAAAGTAGTGCTGAGCCTATCTATTTTGACAACTCAAAAGAAGCACTACACGTTATCAGACACTCCTGTGCACACCTAATGGCGCAAGCTATCAAATCACTCTATCCAAAGGCAAAATTCTTTGTTGGACCAAATGTAGAAGATGGATTTTATTATGATTTTAGAGTTGATGATGAGGGCACAAAGCTAGGCGAGAGCGATCTAGCTGCAATCGAAGATAAGATGAAAGAGCTTGCTGAGAAGAAAATTGATATCATCAAAACCTGCTCGACCAAAGCTAATATGAGTGAGAAATTTAAAGGTGACGACCTAAAACAAGAGGTCTTAAAAAGAATTCCAGATGGCGAAGTGAGCAGCTATTCACAAGGCGATTTTGAAGATCTTTGCCGCGGACCACACGTACCAAATACTAAATTTTTAAAATTTTTCAAGCTTACACGCGTGGCTGGAGCTTATCTTGGTGGCGATGAGAGCCGTGAGATGCTAACTAGAATTTATGGCACAGCTTATGCAGATAAAGAGAGTTTAAAAGAGCATATCCGCATAATCGAAGAGGCTAAAAAGCGTGACCATAGAAAGCTTGGCACCGAGATGAAACTATTTACTTTTGATGAAGAAGTGGGTGGCGGCTTGCCGATATGGTTACCAAATGGTGGACGCTTAAGATCAAAACTAGAGCAACTTCTATACAAAGCTCACCGCGACCGTGGCTACGAGCCAGTGCGTGGGCCAGAGCTTTTAAAGGCTGATGTGTGGAGAAGAAGCGGTCACTACGCAAACTATAAAGAAAATATGTACTTTACGACGATCGACGAGACAGAGTATGGCATCAAGCCGATGAACTGCGTTGGTCACATCAAAGTCTATCAAAGTGACATCCGCTCTTACCGCGATTTACCACTTAAATTTTTCGAATACGGCGTAGTGCATCGTCATGAAAAAAGTGGCGTTTTACATGGACTTTTTAGAGTTCGCGAATTTGCACAAGACGACTCGCACATCTTTTGTATGCCGAGCCAAATCAAAGAAAATATCCTAGAAATTCTAAAATTTGCTGGCAAAATAATGGAAAATTTCGGCTTTCATTACGAGATGGAAATTTCAACCAAACCAGCTAAAGCGATCGGTGGGGATGAAATTTGGGAAACTGCGACCAAAGCGCTAAAAGAAGCGCTTGATGAAAATGGCTTTAAATACGGTATCGACGAGGGCGGTGGTGCATTTTACGGACCAAAGATCGACATTAAGATAACTGACGCGCTTAAGAGAAAGTGGCAGTGCGGCACGATACAAGTCGATTTTAACTTGCCAGAGCGCTTTGATCTAGGCTACATCGATGCAAATAACGAAAGACAACGCCCAGTAATGCTTCACAGAGCCTTACTTGGCAGTTTTGAGAGATTTATAGGAATTTTACTTGAGCACACTGCTGGTGAGCTACCATTTTTCATAGCTCCTACGCAAGTCGTCATCGTGCCTATTAGCGACGCGCATTTAGACTACGCAAAAGAGATTTCACGCGAGCTAAGAAAGATCAACGTCGATAGCGAGATCGCAAGTAAAAATGAGAGTTTAAATAAAAGAATAAGAACGGCTGAAAAACAAAGGGTGCCTATGATAGTCGTGCTAGGTGATAACGAAGTAGCAAACAAGAGCGTTGCGCTACGCGACAGACAGGCTAGGACGCAGAGCGATATGAGCTTGGCGGAATTTATAAATTTAACGAAGGAGAAACTTAGTGAGGTACATTTTTGAGTAAGGAAAATGAAGTATTGCTCAATGAGGACATAAGGGCGAGAGAGGTAAGATGTGTAGGGGATGATGGCACGGCATACGGTGTCATCTCAAGAGAAGAGGCTTTAGAGATCTCAAATAAGCTTGGGCTTGATCTAGTGCTTATAGCGCCAGATGCGAAGCCGCCAGTTTGCAAGATAATGGACTATGGTAAATTCCGTTATCAGCAAGAGAAAAAGCAAAAAGAGGCCAAGAAAAAGCAAAAAACCATCGAGATAAAAGAGATAAAACTCTCTGTCAAGATCGCCCAAAACGATATAAACTATAAGGTTAAACACGCAAGCGAGTTTTTGCAAGATGGCAAACACGTTAAATTTCGTGTATTTTTAAAGGGTCGCGAGATGAGCACCCCAGAGGCTGGCGTAGCCATGCTTGAGAAGGTCTGGGAGATGATTAAAGACGAGGCTGATCGCGACAAAGAGCCTATAATAGAAGGTCGTTATGTAAATATGCTTGTAACTCCAAAAAAGGGTTAAATTCTAACAAAGAGCAGGTGCTAGCTTGCTCTTTCTTACATTAAATTTTTTAATACAAAAACTTATAAATAATTATTTTCAAAAATCCTATCATTTTTGTATGTGTTAAATTTACGCAAAGGTGTTTGCAGGGTTGATATACATTATGATTAAATTTGATAGGCAAAATTTGGATGTGGTTTAAATTTAGTAAATTTTGGTCTTTACTTGCTGGAATTTACCCGCTTTGTTATCGCTTGCATGGATGTTGTGCTGAAAATAATCTAGGCAAATCGACTTTCTTGCGAGCTTACAAATTTTTAGTGCTTGCGTGAGTGTTTTTAAGCCAAATTTTGCCTAATATCTAGCTAAATTTGGTAATGGGATATCGCTTTAATAATACTTTTTACAAAAAGCTTTGACTACTCTTGGTTTTATGTGGCGACCAAATTTGACGATAAATTTGCTTGTTCGTGGATTAAATGTAACAAATTTTAATTTTTGCTTACTAGAATTTGCTCCATCCTTTTTCTGCCAACCATTACATGGGCACTTTGCTGAAATTTGGCTAGGTAAGGGTAACCTGTTAGAGTAAATTTGATAACTTCTTGTGAATTTTTAAGTTTATGGTACTTGTGCTTAGCATTTTAAGCTAAATTTCGCCTAGTAGCTGTATAAATTTGCTAAAAAATTCGCTTGTTTGTAGCTTAAATTTATAAAATTTTTAATTATCTCTTGCAAAAAGGCAAACGCTTTATTGGTATCTGCTTAAATTTATAAAAGAGAATTTAGGCTGGGTGAGCATAAATTTACTAAATTTTATAAGCCATTTCTTGGCAAAAATCAAATGCCCTATAATCTGCTTGGATAAAATTTAGTGTTTGCCCGTTCTCTGTCAGGACTTCTTCATTTTGCCTTGCTATATCGATGCCAGCTAACACTATAAAAATTTCTCGATCACAACGCGCGCGCTACAAATTTCTTCATCTTTAAACAGTCACACATAAACATACCACTCGTGCAATCAAGCAAAAGCATCCATGGCAAAAACTTTCAAATTTGTTGCACAAACCTCGCCACTCCACCATTTGCCACCACGCCAGCTTTTTTGACAAAATTTCTATTAAGTGCTCTAAAAATAGTAATCTGCTCGCCACCTTAGTATCAATATTTTAAATTTAGGTGAGCTTCAAATCCATATATATACAATGCTTCAATCCAGCGTAAATTTGATAGTTTGTCAGTAAAATTTGCTATACAAAAAGCAAACTCTCTTTTAGCTAAAAGCCCAAACTTATTTCATATTGATTTGCGTCCAAATTTAGCTTGGACGCAAATTTATAGAGCAAGAGCTAAAATCAGCCCTACACATATCCCTGATCTATCATGGCATCGGCCACCTTGCGAAAGCCCGCGATATTTGAGCCAAGCACCAGATTTCCCTCGTCGCCAAACTCCTTGCTAGTCTCGTAGCTAAGCTCAAAGATATGATTCATTATGCCGTGCAGTCTGTGATCGACCTTTTCAAAGCTCCATGCGGTCATGCCGGCATTTTGCATCATCTCAAGGCCTGACGTGCCCACGCCGCCCGCGTTTGCCGCCTTTGCCGGAGCGAAGTAAAAATCCTTTTGCGCTAGCATGAAATTTATCGCATCAAGCGTGCTTGGCATGTTCGCACCCTCAGCCACGAAGCGGCAGCCGTTAGCGTAGAGCGTCTTGATGTCGGCTAGATGCAGTTCGTTTTGTGTCGCGCACGGAAACGCTCCGTCGCACGGCACGTCCCACACGCCGTTTCTGCCCTCTTTGTACTCGCTCACGCTTACGTATTTTGCGTTCGGTCTAAATTTGACGTATTCGCTAAGGCGCGCGCGTTTGACCTCTTTTAGCTCCTTAAGCACCGCTAGATCGATGCCCTCGGCGTCGTAAACGTATCCGTTTGAATCAGAAACCGTGATAGGCAGCGCGCCTACTTGATAGAGCTTTTCTACCGTGTAGATGGCGACGTTTCCGCTACCGCTTATGCTGCATTTTTTGCCCTCTAGTCCCAGGCCTGCTTTTTGCAGCATATTTTGCGTAAAATAAACTAACCCGTATCCGGTCGCCTCCGTGCGCGCTAGGCTGCCGCCCCAGTTTAGGCCTTTGCCCGTGAGTATGCCGTCAAACCTGCCCGTAAGTTTTTTGTACTGCCCAAACATATATCCGATCTCGCGCGCGCCAACGCCGATGTCGCCTGCGGGCACGTCCACGGTGTTGCCGATGTGGCGGTAAAGCTCGCTCATAAACGCCTGGCAAAAGCGCATTATCTCGCCCTCACTTTTGCCTTTTGGATCAAAGGTGCTGCCGCCTTTTGCGCCGCCGATATTTACGCCGGTGAGCGAGTTTTTAAAAATTTGCTCAAATCCTAGAAATTTTAGCACGCCAAGATCCACGCTAGGATGCAGTCTGATGCCGCCTTTATAGGGGCCGACGGCTGAGTTAAACTGCACGCGGTAGCCGTTATTTACCTGCGGTCTGCCGTCGTCGCCTGTGTACGTGACGCGAAAGATCACCGTGCGCTCGGGTATCACGATGCGCTCTAGGATCGCGTGTTTTTGGTACTTGCTCTCTCTTTTTATAAGCGGCTCGAGGCTGTTTAGCACCTCGGTCGCAGCCTGGACAAAGACGCCTTGACCCGGATTGGTCTTTTTTATCCACTCCATCGTTTTTTCGATATACTCGCTCATTTTGGCTCCTATTCGTCAAATTTTTGTAGTTGAATATTAACTCTCCTAGAAAAAATTTTTATTTAAATTTATTTTTATATTTTTATTTTAGGCGATGAGCGTTACATATCGAAACTAAATTTATGAAATGTGATTTTTGTTTCGATCACTAGGATAAATTTATAAAAGAGGATTTGGCTAGAGTGAGTCTAAATTTACTAAATTTGCGCCATCTCTTGCCAGAAAGGACGTGCTGTGTCGTCTGCTTGGACAAAATTTAGGATATGCTGGGTTGATGGCAGTGTTTCTTCATTTAACCTTACTATATCGATGCTAGCAAGTGCTATGAAAAATTTCTCAAAGTCGCTTGCGATGCATCTACCGCAAAGCTCCTCATCTCCAAAGAGCCATGCATAGACCGCGCCACTCGTGCAATCAAGCAAAAATATCCACGGATCACCCACGGCAAAGACTATTAAATTTAAAGGGCGAGTCTCGCCGTTCCACCATTTGCCACCAAACTCATCTACGCTATTTAGCCGTACTAGCTCACTCACGTAATCGCCTTTGGAGCCAAATTTGACATTGCAAATTTCAAAATTTCCAAGGTCAAATTTGCTTAAAAGCTTTGTAAATTTAGCTGGGAAATTTATGCCAAGAGCTTCTTGTGCCGTTTTTAAGTGCTTGTGCGGTGGCTTTAATATCATTTTGAAGCAAGAGTCTCATGCCAGTCATACCCTCTTGCTCTAGTGGCAAGAAAATTTGATCTAACTTTTGAGCGATCTGGTTTAACTTTAAAAACATATCAGTCCTTTAATCTGCTGGATTTTGGCAAATTTTATCAAACTTAACTCGGTGCGCTTTTAAATTTGATCCATTCTTCGCCAAATTTAGACCACAATCTTAATAAATTTAAGAAGCTGGCAGAGATAACTAAGAAAACTAGCAATCACTAAATGTGAGATGTTAAGGAGGGCGAATGCTTTAATTTGGCGCCGCTGGCAATGACGGATATCTCTATGCCATTGAGGTGAAAAGTGGCGAGATGATATTTAAGTTTAAAACCAGTGACATGGAGCATTTTCCTTAAGTCGATGGTTAAATTCTACTCGCAAACAACAAAAATAAGCCAGTTTTGATAAGCGCTAGAAATAGCTTGCTACTAAAAAAATAGAGTTTGAAATTTTGGCTTAGTTACAGATCAGATCATGCCAGTAGACTCTACGCTATGGTAAATGATAAAGCCAAGATGCATACAGTTTGCGTGGAAATTTAGCCTTGGCGAAATTTATCGCCAAAGCCACAGCAAAATTTTATCTCTTCTTTTTATATCTTTTTATCGCCTCTACGATGACATCTTCTAGATCATCGTTTGGCTCTTTATTCATATCATCATAGGTGTTTTCAAGGATAGTTTTTAAATTTTTCTCAACGTAGCTAGTATCGAAAAATCCTCGTCTAAACTCTTTACTTTTGCTGATCGTTAGCAAAAATGGGATGATCGTTCGCACGCCTTCGATGGTAAATTCTTCAAGTGCTCTTTCAAGCTTATTTACCGCTAGATCGTAGTCGGTCGCCTTTACGATCAGCTTTGCGATCAAAGAGTCATAAAATGGCGGTATGGTGTAGTCTTTATAGACGTGGCTATCGACGCGCACAGATGGGCCAAGTGCTGGATAGTAGCCCTCGATCGTGCCTGGTGCTGGGATGAAATTTTCCCAGACATTCTCAGCTGTGATCCTAGCCTCTATCGCATAGCCACGTGGTTTGATGTCGCTTTGCTCGATTTCTAAAATCTCGCCAGCTGCGATCCTTATCTGCCTAACGACAAGGTCGTGACCTGTGATCTCTTCAGTGATGCCATGCTCCACTTGGATACGAGTATTCATCTCCATAAAGTAAAAGTTATTGTAGTCATCTAGCAAAAACTCGATCGTTCCTACGTTTGAGTAGCCCACAGCTTTTGCAGCGGCCACTGCGGTCACACCCATGATCTTTCTTAAATTTTCGCTAATTGATGGGCAAGGTGCGATCTCAATGATCTTTTGGTGACGCCTTTGGATAGAGCAGTCACGCTCGCAAAGGTGGATGATGTTGCCGTAGTTGTCGCCTAAAATTTGAAACTCGATGTGACGAGGATTTACGACAAGCTTCTCCATAAAGACTTCATCGTTGTTAAAGTAGGTCTTTGCTTCTCTGGTGCACGACTCAAAGGCATCTTGCATATCTTCTTCTTGCCAAACTTCTCTGATGCCACGTCCGCCTCCGCCTCCACTTGCTTTTAAGATGACTGGGTAGCCGATGCGTCTAGCGTGCTCTTTTATGGCATCCATACTCTCGTCATTTAGCTTTTCTGTGCCTGGAACGATTGGTATGCCGTTTCTCTTCATCAGGTATCTTGCGATATTTTTATCACCCATTTTTCTGATCACTTCAGCCTTTGGACCGATAAAGATAAGTCCAGCGTCCTCGACCGCCTTTGCAAATTCGTAGTTTTCGCTTAAAAAGCCGTATCCTGGGTGTATCGCGTCAGCCCCGCACTCTTTAGCAAGCTTTACGATAGCTTTGGCGTCAAGATAACCTTTGATCGGATCTTCGCCCACTTGATAGGCCTCATCAGCTATCCTTACATGCAAGCACTCGCTGTCTGGCGCTGTGTAAATTCCTACGCTTTGGATGTGTAAATCCCTACAAGCTCTGACTATCCTAACTGCGATCTCACCACGATTTGCGATAAGAATTTTATGTATCATAGGCTATCCTTTTTGAGTTTTTCTTATCATATAACTATTCGTTTTATTTTTAGATAAATTTGTTAAGTCTGGTTTTAAAATTTGAGTGCAAAGGCTAAATTTACACTCAAATTTCTTTATTTGCTGATGATTTGTGGGAAAGGTGTGGCTAGGGCTTTTTTGCTAAAATCTTGCGACTCGATTGTGAAATTTGTAGCAAATCTTTGAATACCCTCTTTTTTATAAGCACGCCTTTGAATGGTAAAAAGGACTAAATTTCCGCCTTGTTTGGTGTAGCGATATATCGAGTGCTCGGCTGTTGGAGTGCCATTTAGGTTTGAAAATATCGTGATATCAAGATAAATTTCATTTGCGAGCGAGCCCTTTTTATAAGCCACTTTTAGCCCTTTTGCTTTTAGCTCTTTTAGATCATTTATCTTTTGCTCGACCGCTTGCTCTGGCGTAGCGTCAAATTTAAGGGTATTTAGCGAGAGCATGTAGCTAAAACTATCTATCTTCTCGCCAGGCAGCAAGTACTCCTGCGTGAATAAATTTGGCACAGGCTTGGCTGAGCCTGCTAGCGAGTAGAATCTGTTGTCAAATTTTATCTGCATCGGCTCAAAATACTGAGTTGCTGCGAGCAAGAGCGCTGGCAAAGCGATAAATGCTAAAAATTTCTTCATCAAATTCCTTTAAAATGGATTTACTATCATTACCCAGATGATGATGAGCATCGCGATAGTTGGCACTTCGTTGTAAGCTCTAAAGAAGATGCCACTTTTGTTACAGCGCTTTTCTTTGAGCTGCTTCATGTAGCGTCCAAGGTCTAGGTGATAGATAGCCATTAAGATGACAACTAAAATTTTGACGTGTATGTGACCAGTTTTTATAAGATCAGGCATCGCAATAAGTATCAATATACCAGTGACAAATGAGCCAATTAGTGCGACCCAGCCGATGTAGTGATACATCTTGTACTCCATCACTTCGACCACTTTTACAAAGTCAGGTTTGTCCATATTTTCTACGTGATAAACATAGAGCCTTGGCTGATAAAACAGCACTGCCATCCACGAGATGAAAAACAAATAGTGGAGGTATTTTAAGTAAAGATAATATTCTGCCATAATGTCTCCTTATCTAAAAAGTATCTCTTTTCTAGCTTCAAATTCAGCCTTGCTGATCGCACCACTCTCAAAAAGCTCGTAAAGCCTTTTTAAGTCGTCCTCTTTATCTTTTAGTTTTAGTCTCTCTTTTAGCTCGGCCTTTTGTAAATTTTTCTCGACATAAGCACCAACTAAAAATGCATCGATGATCCACCAAATGCCCCAAATAGCTAAGAATAAATAACCAATGAGGATGATTTGCAAAGAGTAACCGATAAAAAATAGTCCCATCATCAAAAAGCCAGTGATAAATTTACCAAGGTAAATTCTATGCGCCCCAAGCCAGCCAGTAAGTAACCAAAGCACGTATGCGACGTAGATATTATTTCCCACTCTCTCTCCTTTTTATAAAACTTTGCCAAAGTATCATCACCACGCAAAGATCGATCATCACATCAGCGAAGTTAAAGACCGCAAAGTTAAACCACTTGTGCCAAAAGACATAATCCACGACGCCGCCATGGATAAATCTATCTGTGATATTTGAGCTGCCAGCTCCTAGCAAAGCTCCAAGCCAAATGGCATGCGAGCAAAGCAGTTTTTTTTCAACGACTAGATAGACAAAAACGCCTAAAATGAGAGCTATCTGGATAAATTTAAGCCACTCATCTAAAAAGGCAAACATCGAAAATGCAACGCCCTTATTATATGTAAGAACTAGCGAGAAAAACTCGCCCTCCCACGAAAAACCATCTATAAATATCATTTTTATCGCTTGATTAACGATAAAAATGAGAAAAAACGCGATGAAAAATTTAACTAAGCTTTTACGCATTTAGGGCTTTTACAAAAAATTTCTCAACTTCATCCATGCGTTTTTCAACTAAAGTTTGATTTTTACCCTCAAGCAAAAGTCTGATCAAATTTTCAGTGCCAGAGTATCTAAAGAGTGATCTTATGCCCTCTTTTGCGAGGCTAGCCTCAAGCTCTTTTAGCCCCTCTATCTTATCAAGTGGCTTTTTCTCTGTGATCTTTAAATTTAGTAAAATTTGTGGATACGGCTTTAGCTCGCCAAAAATTTCACTAGCTTTTTTACCTTTTTTAAGCATCATAGCAACTACTTGCATCGAAGTAACAAGGCCGTCGCCAGTCTTGGCGTAGTCGTTAAATATGACGTGACCGCTTTGCTCGCCGCCAAAATTTATACCATTTTCTTTCATCATCTCAAGTACGTATTTATCGCCTACGTTTGAGCGAAGTAGCTTGATCTTGTGAGCTTTTAGATAGTCATCAAGTGCGGCGTTACTCATCACCGTAGCCACGATGGCCCCACCTTTTAGCGCCTTTTGCTCGTGTAAAAATGCTGCAAGTGAGCCAAGTATCGCGTCGCCATGCACAACTTCGCCGTTTTCATCGACAACGACAAGCCTATCAGCATCGCCGTCAAATGCAAAGCCGATGTCAGCACGAAGCCTTTTTACTTCGCTTGCTAGATCCTCTGGATGAAGCGCGCCACAGTTTTGGTTAATGTTGCTACCATTTGGCTCGTCGTTTATAACGATGACGTCAGCTCCAAGCTCGCTAAATACAGTTGGTGCGACCTTGTAAGCAGCTCCGTTTGCCACGTCTAAAACTACTCGTAAATTCTTTAAATTTAACTCTTTTGGGAATGAATTTTTGATCTGCACGATATATCTGCCGATAACGTCGTCAATTCTCTTGTTTGCTCCGATCTCCGTCATTGTCTTTTGGGCATTCGCGATGAGCTCGTCGTCATAGAAAATTTTCTCTATCTCAGCTTCTATTTTTTCATCAAGCTTGTTACCAAAGCTATCAAAAAATTTGATGCCGTTATCGTAGTATGGGTTGTGTGAAGCGCTTATCATGATACCAGCGTCACAGCGCATATTTTCTGTTAAAAATGCGATTGCAGGTGTTGGCATAGGGCCTATTTGAAGGACGTTGTAACCAACTGCGGTCAGCCCCGCAACAATGGCAGTCTCTATCATATAACCGCTTTTTCTAGTATCTTTTCCAACCAAAATCACATTTGTCGCTGAAGTCTTTCTAAAATAAATTCCAGCTGCCATAGCAAGACGCATAGATGTTTGAGCTGAAAGCTTCTCGCCAGCTTTTCCACGAACTCCATCCGTTCCAAATAGTTTCATAAATTTATCCTTTTTATTATAAAATTGTGCTATTTTATCAGAATTTACCTAATTTAAAATCTAAAATTTTACTTTCATTAAGGATGACTTAAATTAAGGTTAAATTTATTATATCTTTAATATAATCACCGACTAAAATTATTCAAAAAGGTATATTATGGCAAACCATAAATCTGCTGAAAAAAGAGCTAGACAAACTATAAAAAGAACTGAGAGAAATAGATTTTACCGCACTAGACTTAAAAACATCACAAAAGCAGTGCGTGTAGCTGTAGAAGCTAAAGATCTAAATGCTGCAAATGAAGCTTTAAAAGTTGCTAACAAAAGCATCCACAGCTTCGTAAGTAGAGGCTTTTTGAAGAAACAAACTGCTGCTCGTCGCGTTAGTCGTCTTGCACAATTAGTAAATACTCTAAAAGCTGCTTAATCTATAAAATTTAATGTTTGCTGATAAACTTCATCCATTTTTGGATCGCTATAATGAAATTTCTACGCTTCTTAGCGATCCAAATATAGCAAACGATATCGAAAAGATGACAAAGCTCTCAAAAGAGCAGTCATCTATCGAGCCAGTCGCAACTGCTGCAAAAAAATATCTACAAATTCTAAATGACATCGACGAGAACAAAGCCCTACTTGAGGACTCTGAGCTTGGCGAACTTGCAAAAGAAGAGCTTAAAAATTTAGAAATTTCAAGAGAGAAGCTTGAAGAAGAGATCAAAATTTTACTTCTTCCAAAAGATCCAAACGATGATAAAAATATATTTTTAGAAATTCGCGCAGGTACTGGCGGCGACGAGGCTGCACTATTTGTTGGAGATCTTTTTAACGCTTACATCAGATATGCAGAGCTTCGTGGATATAGATTTGAGATCGTTAGCCAAAGCGAGGGCAACACTGGCGGCTTTAAAGAGATTATCGTGCTTATAAAGGGCAAGGGTGCTTACTCGAGGCTAAAATTTGAAGGTGGCACGCATAGGGTTCAGCGTGTGCCAGAGACTGAGAGTCAGGGCAGGGTGCATACTTCAGCTGTGACTGTGGCTATCATGCCAGAGGTCGAGGATAGTGAGATCGAAATCAATCCAAATGATATAAGGGTCGATGTGATGAGAAGCTCAGGCCATGGCGGTCAGTCAGTAAATACAACTGATAGCGCCGTTAGGATCACACATATACCAACAGGCCTTGTTGTCACAAACCAAGATGGCAAGAGCCAACATAAAAATAAAGAAGCTGCGATGAAGGTGCTAAAGGCTAGACTTTATGAGCTTCAAGAGCAAGAGAGGCTTGCAAAAGAGACTAGTGAGCGAAAGAGTCAAGTTGGCACTGGGGATCGTTCTGGCAGGATAAGGACATACAACTATCCGCAAAACCGTATAAGCGATCACCGTATAAATTTAACACTGTATCGCCTTGATGCGATTATGGCTGCAGGATTATTTGACGAGATTATTGAGCCACTTATTACGCATTATCAAGCAGAAGCTATGCTAGAAGCTGGTATTTAAATTTTCAAATTTTTACTTCAAATTTTATAATTTATTTCTTTACCTAAAAATATTACTTTAACTTAAAATATTTTTAAATTTACCAAGCTTTAAAGCCAAATTTACAAGAATTTTACAAAAATATATATTTAGAAGTGGTAGCTAGTAATATTTTTTCTCATTTTTTTCAAAATAATATAAATTAAATTTTTAGATTTTATTTCTTAAATAGCAATTTTTAGGGCATTTAAAAGTATAAAATTTTTATTTTTGATATTATAATTTTGTATAAATGGTTTTTAAGTTTTGCTTAATAATTCTACCTTACAATTTCACCATAATTTAATTCAAAACAAGGAGACAAAATGTCAATAAGTGCAAGGAATCAACTAAATGTTGAGATATCAGAAGTAAGAACAGGTGCGGTAAATTCGCTAATAGCTGGCAAACTAGCAGGTGGTGAGGTGCTAAAAGCAACTATTACAGTTGATAGCGAGAAAGCTCTTGATCTTAAAGTTGGCAAAAAAGCTATCTTTTTATTCAAAGCTTCAAGCGTTATCGTTTCAAAAGATGACAGCATCAAACTTAGCGCAACAAACCAAATCAAAGGCGTTGTTAGCGAGATAAAAGACGGAGCTGTAAATGCTGAAGTTATTATCGATGTAAATGGCAGCAAAATTTCAGCTATCATCACAAGAGAGTCAGTTCAAAGCCTAGCTTTAAAAGCGGGAGATAAAGTAACTGCGATCATTAAAGCAACTCAAATCATAGTTGGCGTAAAATAATTTTTCGGAGCAAATTTGCTCCGATCCTCTCCTTTTAAACTAATTTTTAAATTTAAGCAAATATCCAAAACTAAATCTCAAAATTTCTCATAAATTTTTTAAAAACAAAATTTAATTAATACTTATTTTTTCTAAATTTAAAAATAAAATCTCCAAACTTTATGCCAAATTTACTTTAAAAGCCAATTTAGCGTAAATCTAAAGTCAAATTTAAATGAATTTAATCTCATTAAATATTGCCAAACTACGTCCCACTCGTAATTAGCTTTAATAAAAATTTAATTATAAAAATTAAATTGCAAATTTTAATAAATTACCCTATAATGCTTAATAGCAATTATCTTACTTCAAAGGAGAGAGAGCATGAAAAATTCAGGTTTATCTAGAAGAGATTTTGTCAAATTTAGCGCTATCGGAGCCACGGCACTTGGCATGGGCGCTACAAATTTAATGGCCAGCCCAATGAACGAAAAAGATGTCAAATGGGACGAAGAGTATGACGTAGTCATCATCGGCTCAGGCTTTGCAGCTCTTGCAGCAGGTGTGACATCAGCTAAAAAGGGCAACAAAGTCGTCTTGATCGAAAAGATGGGCCGCACAGGTGGCAACTCTGTCATCAACGGCGGAATTTTTGCCGTTCCAAACAGCGACATGCAAAAGAAAGCTGGTATCAAAGATAGCACAGAGCTATTTATCAAAGACTGCTTGAAAGCAGGACGCGGCATCAACCACGTTGATCTTTTGGCGAAGATCGGCGAGAGAGCGCAAGATGCTTACAAACTTACACTTGATTGTGGTGCAAAATATATCGATCAGATCACTCACGCAGGCGGTCACTCAGTGCCAAGAAGCCTTCAAACAGAGGTCGGCAGTGGCGCTGGCATTGTGCTTCCTATGACTGCGACATTTGAAAAATTAGAAGGCGCATCGATCAAAAAAAGGACAAAATTTGATGATTTCGTCTTTGACGACAAGGGCGCAGTTGTGGGCGTCATAGTCAGAGAAAACTACAAATTTGATGGCAATTTGATGAGTGATGATGTCGAAAACAAAGGCGGCGATACAAAATATATAAAAGCTAAAAAGGGCGTTGTACTAGCAGCTGGTGGCTTTTGTAGAGATAAAATTTTTAGACGCCTTCAAGATCCAAGGATCACACCTGAGACAGACTCGACAAACCAACCAGGCTCAACAGCTGGCGCGCTTTTAGCGGCATTTAGAGCGGGCGCTTATCCAGTTCAGCCAAGCTGGATCCAGTATGGACCTTGGGGATGTGCCGATGAGACAGGCTTTGGCGTGGGATCTATGTTTAACGTAAATGGCGCTTTCCCATTTGGAATTTCAGTCAATCCAAGAACTGGCAAACGCTATATGAACGAGCTAGCTGACCGCAGGACAAGAACTGAAGCGATGTTTAAAGTCATCCATGAAAAAGGCGAAGATGATAAAAACTTCCCTATCAACTTCTGCGACTCAAGAGCCCTTCCTCACATGCTCCCAGCTCACTATGAAAAGGCTATCGCAGCTGGAATTTGCAAGAAATTTGACACACTTGATGCTTTGGCAGCTGAGTATAAGATCCCAGTTGATGAGCTCAAAAAAACGGTCGCAAGATACAACGAATTTGTCAAAAAAGGCGTTGATGAGGACTTTGGCAAGCCAGTTGTTGCGACTACGACAAAGGGCATTGATATCTCGGTTCCGCCATTTTACGCAGAGCGTGGCACACCAAAAGTTCACCACACAATGGGCGGCCTAAATATCAACACAAAAGCCCAAGTCATGAACTCTCAAACAGCTATGCCTATACCAAATTTATATGCAGCTGGCGAGATCACTGGTGGCGTTCACGGAGCCAGCCGTCTGGGATCAGTTGCTATAACTGATTGCTTGACATTTGGTATGATCGCTGCTGAGACTATCGGCTAAAAAAGGTGGCAGGCACTTGCTTGCCACTATAAATTTTTAAATCTATAAACCCCGTTTTTTATTCGCTCAAAAATTTTCTTCTCTTCAAGCAGCTTAAACGTGCTTATCACGGTTGGTTTGCTCACATTTAGCTTCTCGCAAATGTCTGAAATTTTAAGCATGATAAAGCCATTTTCATCGCTCAGCTCGCAAAGTAAATTTATGATCTCTACCTTTTTCTCGCCAAGAAGCGCTTTGTAAATTTGCTCTTTCACGCTAGCCCCAAATTTTATATCCTATCGCCACGCACCAAAGCGCGCCACATAAGAAATTTGCGATCATCACAGCCGCACTTCCAGCGTCTTTTGCCGCCTTTGCTAGGGCGTGATAGTCTGGGCTTGCAAGATCAGTCACTCGCTCTAGGCCCGAGTTTAAGCACTCGCAAACTAGCACAAATGCCATGCTAAAGATTAAAAATAGATTAAAAATAAGGTCAAATTTCCAAAAAAATAGCGAGATCGTAGCTATCAAAAATATACAAATTTCTATGCGAAAGCTCTTTTCGTTTTTAAAAATTTCAGCCAAACCCTCTCTTGCGTAGCCAAAATTTTTAAAAAATTTATACGTTGGCTGGTTTCTCATAACTTTCCTTTTTGTGATTTTTGGCATAATTATAATTAAAAAAAGGATGAAATTTGAAACTTATTAGCTGGAACGTAAATGGTCTGCGCGCAGTCGCGGCAAAAGATGGCTTTGGTTGGCTTGATGAGGTTAGGCCTGATTTTCTGGGACTGCAAGAGATCAAGGTCAAAGAAGATGACGTGCCAAAAGAAATTTACAACCTTGGCTTTAAAGATATCAGTGTAAATTCAGGCGCAAGAGCTGGCTACTCTGGCGTGATGAGCCTAGCAAATTTTGACATTTCTACACAAAAGGCAGTTTTTTTCGACGATACGGAGGGGCGTGTTTTGGAGCATAGATTCGGTGATATCGTGCTTTTTAATATCTATTTTCCAAACGGCCAAAAGGATGACGAGCGCCTAGCCTATAAAATGGACTTTTACGAGAAATTTCTAGCTTACTGCAAAGAGCTTGTAAAAAGCGGCAAAGAGGTGATATTTTGTGGCGATGTAAATACCGCTCACCGTGAGATCGACCTTAAAAATCCAAAGGCAAATGCCAAAACTTCTGGCTTTTTGCCTATCGAGCGAGCGTGGATAGATGAGGTGCTAAAAAGTGGCTTTATCGATACCTTTAGAGCCGTAAATGGCGACGTAGCGGACGCTTACTCGTGGTGGAGCTACCGCTTTAATGCAAGGGCTAAAAACATCGGCTGGAGAATTGATTATTTCTTTATCTCGCAAGGATTAAAGGATAGGCTAAAAGATGCATTTATCTTGCCAGTGATCACAGGTAGTGATCACTGCCCAGTTGGGATAGATATAGAAATTTAGCCACTATTCCATTCTGCGAGGCTTGCCTAGTAAGAAACCTTGTGCATAAGGTATTCCAAAATTTTTGATTTGGTTTAAGATTTCTTCTGAACTTGCAAACTCGGCTACTATTTTGTAGCCTTGTTTTTTTGCAAAGCTTACGATGGTTTCTACTAGAACTCTAGCATTTTCGTCAAATGGAAGCTTTTTGATTATTGAGCCGTCTATCTTTATAGTGTCTATATCAAGCTCCAAAATTCGGTAATAGTTTGAATATCCTGAGCCAAAGTCATCAATCGAAATTTTACATCCATAGCCTTTGACGCGTTTTATGAAAGAATTTACCGCAACATAGTCGCTAAGCTCTTCACTCTCTAGCATTTCAAAGCAAATTTTATTAGGATCTTTGCACTCGTTTAGCTTGCTCTCTATAAGCTCTCTCATACTAGCATCAGCAATATCGGTAATTGATAAATTTATTGAGAACATATAATCTGGATATCTTTTGGCTAGATCAAACGCAAGACTTATCACCTTTTTGGTTATTTGCGGATATAGTTGTGTTTTCATGGCAATATCTAAAAATTCGCCCGGATAGTGTATCTTGCCATTTTGATCGATTATACGAACCAAAACTTCATAATACTTTGCTTCGGTTTCATTTTCTTCTAAGTTAAAGATACCTTGTGCTTCTACGATGACTCTATCGTTTTCTAAAGCATCTTCGATTAGCTGAACTGCCAGCTGGTTTTTGTGATATTTCATCTCGATAGCGTCATTTTCTAGATAGTAGTAAATATTGCTACCATTTTCTATTGCGAGCTGATTTGCAAGGACTGATTGCATTAGGCGGTTAGTTTGTGGGGTATCATTTGGCAATGAAACACCAAACACCATCTTTATGCCTGGTAAATTTTCAAATTTTTCATCAATAGCGACATTTATTCTATTTGAGCCAAAATATTCTCTTATATATTCAATATCTCTTACGATATTATCGCCTTCATACCATATATAAAATGCGTCATCTTGAAATCTAAATAGCTTTGCTTTTATCTCAGAAGTATCTATGCAAAGCTTTAGTGTATCAGCAACTGCTTTTAGCATTGCATCGATAATCTTAGTTTGATAAAAGAATCTTAAAATTTTAAAATTTTTAATGCTTAAGCAAATGAGCACTCCATCTTTTTGCGCGTCTAAAATTTCAGTTAAAGCAAAGTAGTTGCCAAAGCCTGTTAGCTTATCGATCGAAGATTGTATTTTTATTTGTTCATTTTTTTGAGTTAGCTCGTTTAGTATCAGCGTCTCTTTAGTTCTATCAAGCTTTACAGCTATGTAGCCCTCAAATTTATTTTTAAAGAAAAATGGCGAAAATTTTACCTTTTCATATAAAAAATCACCACTTTTTGTTCTGCTTATAAGCTCATCGCTCTCCCAAGGTAGAGATTTTTGCAGAGCCTCTTTTATGGATTCATAAAAGCTTTGTGGGTGCATATATGATTTTAGTATTCTAGGATTTTTGCCAATTAATTCTTTTAGCTTGTAGCCAGTTTTTTCTTCAAAGGTTTTATTTACATATGAAATTCTATTGTATTTATCGCAATAGACAACAGAGCTATGATCGTTTTCAACCGTGGATCTTAAGAGTTTTATTTGCCTTAAACGCTCTGAGGCTATTTTAATTTGAAAGAGGCCAAATGCACAAAATACTATAAATGTAAGTAAACAAATTGTCTGAGCTATTTTTGCGTTATTCACCTCATCAGAGTGAAATTCTAGGATTTTATTTCTAAAATTTTCTAGCATATTATCAAGATGTAGCTCTTTTACACTATTTGAGATTGTATGTAAAGTTTTTGTAGCTTGAGCTGCATAAAGTATCTTGTCTAATACATTTTGAGCTTTTTGGTTATCTTTATACTCGTTTTTATACATTTTTATTTGCTTTGAAATGTCATCTATTGCTTCAGGACTAAGCATCAAAGCACCTTTTATCGCATAAAATATAGGCTCAAGCTTATTTGGAAGTGCGAGATTTTGTATTTCATATTGACTTATTTGGATATAAGAATCTATAGATGAGTTTACATAAGCTGATCTTTGTAAAAAAAATACTTTTTTACTAAATACATCTCTTATGTTTTGTAGATCTTTTGTTATTTCATTTTGATGAAATAACAGCATCTCATCACTAAGCATTGAAAGGTTGCTCAAATTTGTATCAAAAGAATTTATGTCAGCATTGAGTTTGTCGTAGTTTGAGATATCATAAATATTATTTAAAGAAAAAGTTATCTCATTGTCTATAAATTTTAGATTTAAAATTCCATCATCAAATTTATGAGCTGCACCAATAGCTATATTTGCTTTATATATAAAAAATGCACTAATGAAAAATATAGCTGTTAAGACGCTAAGTATGGTTTTTATTCGTTTAGTACTCATTTAGTATCCTAGGCTTTTTACCATTTAATGTCAGAAAAAATGAGTATAAAGCATCAATTTCATCTTTGCTAAGAACGTATCCTAGCTGGTAGTTACCAATAAAGCTTATAGCCTCTTTTAGATCGTTTATCTCTCCATGAGATAAATATGGAGCAGTTTTTGTAATATTTCTTAGTGATGGCACTCTTCTTAATCTTTTGCTTGTATCTAAGGCAGAAATTTTTTCTCGGCCAATATCTTGTGTCAAATTTCCTCCCAAATTTCTACCATTATGACAAGCGGCACAGCCTATATTATTAAATATCTCAAATCCTTTCTTTGCGCTATCATCTATGGCATTGTTATCACCTGATATAAAACGATCAAATGGCGAATCAACACTTAAGACAGCCTTTTCAAACTCAGCTATTGCATCTGCAATATTATCAAAATTAATACCGTCATTATAAATTTTTTTAAATAAAATTTTGTACTCAGAGATATTATTTACAGAATCTACTATCTTGTCGTTATCTGAGTTTAGTTCTATTCTAGAGGTTATGGACTCTTTTACTTGATCTTTTAAATTGCTAATCCTTGCGTCGCTATAAAATAGATAGTTTGCTGCAGCATTTAATATGGTTGGAGGATTTAAAGTGCCTTTTTCCATGCTATCTTGGTTGCTTCCACTTAAATTCCAGTACAAGTTGTGACAAGTTTGGCAAGAGTAGTTTTCATTTGGGCTTAGTCTTTTGTCAAAAAAGAGTTTTTTACCAAGCAGAGCCTTTTCTTCATTATATTTTATTACCATGAGAGGTTTATAAGATTCATATTTACAAAATGAAATCGTGATGATAAATAGACAAATTATAACGCCTTTCATAACGCCCCTAATTTTTAATTTTCTTTTTTATATCGGCAAATTTTTGATTTTTTATATAGTACATTATTTTATTGTTTTTTGAAATTTATGATACAATTCGCTCGATTTAGAAAATATTTATATTTCAGGGAGGAGAAGTTATGAAAAAAGGCTTTACGATGATTGAGTTGATCTTCGTGATCGTTATATTAGGCATATTGGCTGCGGTTGCTATACCAAAACTAGCTGCAACAAGGGATGATGCAGAGATAACCAAAACCGCTACAAACATAAACACACTTATCAATGATTTGGGTTCTTACTATACTTCGCAAGGTGAATTTGCTGGTGATACTAAAAAGATGTCAAATGTTAAGACTCCAATAATGGCAAAAAATGATAAGTGTCTAGAAGTGGGTGCTGGAAACAACACTAAAGGTGAGATAGGAATAACTATAAAAACAGATGGTCTTTGCAAGAATGTTTGGGAATTACCTGGCTTGGCAGATGTTAAAGCTCTAATCGAAAGTAGCGATAATAAGACGGCTAATACGCTTAAATTTGGCGGTATGGGCATAAAATATAAATAAAATTTTTAGCAAGGTATTTTCCTTGCTTTTTATGATATTTGGCCTACTAAATTTTTTAATATAACAAAGACTGATAGAAATACAAATTTTTTACACAAATAATTTATATACATAAAAATAAGCTTTCTAAGTTTTAATGCGTTGCCAAAAGATATCAAATCTTAACTATGCTAATGAGTAATGGCTTTTTATTAAATTTAGTTGATTTTTATTCTTTACAAATTTTAAAGATAAAAAACGTAAAATCAAACTATGGATTTACTAAAAGACCCGTTAAATAAGCTCATCATCTCGCTTTCGCTTCCAGCTGGCACCGCAATGATGTTTAATACTCTTTATAACGTTACTGGCACATTTTTTGCAGCAAAAATTTCTACCCTTGCTGTAGCTGGTATGGCTATGAGTTTTTTGCTTTATCTAAGTATCGTAGGCATTGGGCTTGGTTTTGGCTCAGCACTAACTGCGCTAATAGGCAATAGTCTTGGAGCAGGAAAGATAAAAACGGCTAAATTTTATGCAGCAAATGGAATTATCTTTGTGTTAGTATTTGCTATTTTTATGGGGTTTTGTGGCTATTTTTTAGCACCAAATTTACTCACTTTTTTAGGAGCCGATCATCACTATTTAAAAGAGGCGCTTGATTACGCAGGTGTTATCTTTCTTGCTGCACCATTTTTCTTGATTATCAAATCTCTAAATGGCGTGCTTGTAGCACTTGGAGATACAAAAAGTTACCGCGATTGGCTATTTTATGGCCTTTTTATCAATGCATTTTTTTGCTACTTTTTTGCATTCATTTTGGATCTTGGCGTAAAAGGACTTGCTCTAGCAACAGCTAGTGTTCAGCTTTTGGGCATGATCTACCTTTTTGCAAAAGTTAAAAAAGCTAAGATGATCGAGCCAAGAAATTTAAGCTATTTTGTGCCAAATTTTAGCATTTGGGCAAAGATTACAAAGCAAGCTCTACCGGCTTGCTTAAACTATCTATCGATGTCGCTTGGCTCACTTGTACTTTTAAAATTTATAAGCTACTATGGTGTAAATGCCGTAGCGGGATATGGTATAGCTTTAAGGATAGAGCAAATTTTGGTATTGCCAACCATTGGTATGGCCGTAGCAGTTTTAAGTATCGTTTCAAGAAACTATGGCGCTAAAAATTTTAAAAGAGCTAAGCAATGCTATAAAATTTCGCTTCTTTTTTTGCTTATTTATTGTGTACTTGCTTGTGTTTTTATTAGATTTTTTGGTGAAGATATGATAAGAATTTTTGATGATACGCCGGCAGTTTTTGAGATAGCAGGGCTTTATCTTGGTATAAATTCTCTTGCTTACGTAGCTTATGGCACGATAAATGTCTCAGGCAGCACTCTTCAGGCTATAAAACGCCCAGTGGCTATCTTTTTGCTAAATGGATTTAGGCAATTTGTGCTTCAAGGATCACTTTTTTACGCTGTAGTTTTTTATTTTGGTCTTGAGATAAAATTTATGTGGCTGGCCCTATTTTTTAGTGTCTATCTCACAGCCATTTGCTTCGTCTTTTGGACGCTTTATCAGCTAAGAAGGGCTACTGGCGTAAGCTTTTAAATTTAGAACAAAAAGCAAAAAAGCAAAGTGAAGCAACTAAGATTATGCTAGCTCCGCCTGTTAGGTTAAAATAAAAGCTAATAAATAGACCGCTAAAACAAAAAATGATTGAAAAGATAGTAGAGATTAGCATCATCAGTCCAAGTCTTTTGGCAAAAATTTGTGCTAAGTATGGCGGTATAGTAAGAAGGGCGATGACTAGAATCAGCCCAACAACACGAATCGTAGCCACCACACAAAGTGCCATCATACATACTAATAAATAGTGAAAAAATGTTGTATTTACGCCGCGCAACTTTGCAAACTCTGCATCAAAGCTAATAGCTACAAATTGACGGTAAAAAAGGGCAATGAGTGCTAAAAATAAGATATCTAAAATACTCATAAATGTTATATCTTGCCCGCTTACTGCTAAGATAGAGCCAAAAAGATAACTCATAAGATCGGCATTGTATCCCGGAGTTAAATCGATAAAAATGATGCCAATAGCCATGCCAAATGCCCAAATAGCACCGATAACCGAGTCAATGTTGGTTTTATCTTTTAGCGTGATAGTGGCGATTATAAGGGCTAAAAAGAGTGAGAATATGCTAGCTCCAAGAAGTGGTTCGAGCGAGAAGAAAAAGGCAAGTCCTATGCCGCCATATGCTCCGTGCGCGATGCCGCCAGCGATAAAAGTCATTTTATTTATAACAACGAGCGAGCCTATGAGCCCACAAATAATACTAACTAAAATGCCAGCAATAAAGGCATTTTGCATAAAATTTAACTCTAAAATTTCACTCATTTCATCTCTTTAGCTTAAAAACATTACTTTTGATTTTGCACTCACATTCACCAAGTGCGATCTCGACATCGCAAAAATGGCTATGAGATTTTGCTAAATGCTCTATAAATTCTCTTTTCGCAGTATCTTCATGAGTTTTATGGATATGTAAATTTTTGCTCACATAGGCGATTTTTGTAGCATAATTTAGCACGATATTTAGATCGTGACTTACCAAAACTACACCAACACCACTTGCATTTATATTTTTTAAAATTTCATAAATTTCAGCCTGACCCTTTGTGTCGATACTAGCTGTTGGCTCGTCTAAAACGAGGACCTTTGCATTTGCACAAAGCGCTCTTGCGATATATACGCGCTGTCTTTGGCCGCCGCTTAGCTCACCAATTCTAGCGCTTGCAAATTCTTTCATGCCAACTTTCTCAAGGGCACCAAGAGCCATTTGTTTCTCAGCTTGTGAGTAAAAACCAAAAATTTTTTTATCGATTAGCCCCATTAAAACTACTTCTAAAACCATCATTGGAAAGCTTTGATTTGAGAGGAAATTTTGAGGCACATAACCTATAAATTTACTGACTTCACTTGGCTCTTTTCCAAAGAGTTTTATCTCGCCACTTTGAGGCTTAAGTAGTCCTAAAATAAGCTTTAAAAGTGTGCTTTTGCCACCACCATTTGGACCGATAATAGCTAAAAACTCATCGCTACTATAATCTAAATTGATACCTTCTAAAACCACTTGCTTATCGTAGCTAAAGTTTAAATTTCTAATTTTTATAATTTCTTTCAAAACAGACTCTTTTGCGTAAATGTCGTAGTAAAAATAAAAAGTCCAAGCCAAAGCATAACGCTAAGAGCCATAAATTCGGCATAGATTTTAAACTTTTTTAGCTTAATGTTTGTGCTCTCATTTATTTTGGCTCCAAAAACAGCCGCTAAAAATATCACTGTGCTCATGCCAAGCGCCATAAATACGCCACTTATAACGCCTGCAAAGTAGCTGCCTAGCTCATTTGCTAGCACAAAGACAAGTATCGTGCCAGGACAAGGAATAAGTGCCGCAGCAGCCGCAACCAGCCATTCTTCTTTATTTTTTGGTTTTTTTGTAGTACAGATATTACAGCCACAGTCGCTAGTAAATTTTGTATTTTTACTCAAATTTTGGCTTAAACTTGAGCTAAAAATATAAAATTTATTTAACTCTTTTTTACTTGAAAGATAAATTTTGACCTTTTTATAAAGCATAAAAATCGCTACAAAAAAGATAATAACGCCAGAAAATGCTGTCGTAACGCTTGCTGTATCTTTTGTTAGATCGCTACTGATCTCACGTAGTATCATAAAACTAGCAAGCACAAAAATAAACGCGCCCACAACATGTAAAAATCCGATCTTTAAAGAGAATAAAAAGGCTTTGGCGTAGCTTCCACCAGTTGCGGCAAAATAAGAGCTTGTAAGCACCTTGCCATGTCCCGCAGATGCAGCATGCAAAAAGCCATAACCAAATGATATTAGCGCTAAAAATAGCAGAGTTAGCGGACTTTTTTGATCAAAATTTCTTAGAATTTGCTTTAATCTATCAAGCATGCTTAGACTTGTTTTTGAAACAAGATCGAACTTAGCCTCATCGATCTTATCGATCTGGCTTAAATTTTCATCTTCAAAATTTACTGAGTTTGGCTCTTTTAGAAGCTCTTTTAACGCAGGCTTTTCATTATGAGCTTTGGCTGCAGCCTTACTTGAAAATGTAAAAAATATTAAATTTGCATTTGGATTTGGTATCGTCCAAAACTGATCTGATACCAAAAAAGCGTTGTTTTGTGTAAATTTAAAATTAAAATATCCCTCTTTATCGTCCATTTCAACAGACACCACAAAGCCATCTTTGATAAGCAAATTTGTCTTAAAACTAACATCAAATTTTAATCTGCCCTCATCAAAATAGAGTTTATATTTTTTTAAATTTAGCTCAAGCTTTGTAGCATTTTCATCTTTGTAAAAGTACTCAATATTCGTTAAATAGTGCCTTGGCACAAGATAATCAAGTAAATTTAAGCGGATCTTTTTGATCTCACTTTCATCTATCTTTTCATCCTGATTTAGGTCAAAATTTTGCCTCATAAGCTCTGAGAAATTTTGTGAAAATGTCCATGAAAAAGCAATTGTAGAGATATTGTTTTCGTTTGAGTCAAATTTTACGCTCACGTGAGCGGTCGGGCTATAAAGCGAGCAAAGAGCACACCCGAAGGCATTTATAGCAAAGAAGCAAATGACAATCAGGCGTGCTAACATTTTTTATAGACTCTTAGCAAAAATTTCTGCTGTTTTTTTCATCTCATCTAGCCAATTTTCTGGGAGCTGATCAATACTTATGACCTTTGAGCCAGTCTCTTTTGCTACTAAATTTGCAGCTTTTGTTGGAAACTGCGGAGCCACGAAAATAACCTTTACACCGTGCTCTTTAGCCTCTTCGATGAGCTCTTTTAGCTCAGCTGGCTTTGGCTCTTTGCCCTCTATCTCGATAGCGATTTGCTCTAAGTTATAGCGTTTTGCAAAATATCCCCAAGATGGGTGATATACGATAAATTCGCGAGTTTTAACATCTTTTAGAGTATTTTTTATAAAGCTATCAAGCTCGTCAAGGCTGGCTTTAAATTTAGCTAAATTTTCCTCATAGAGCTTTGCATTTTGCGGAAATTTCTCTATTAATGCCTTGGCTATATTATCAGCTTGAGTTTTTACTAAAACTGGATCAAGCCAAATGTGCGGATCAAGGCCGTCGTGATGATGGTGATGATGTTCGCCAGCTTCGTGGTCATGGTCATGATGCTCGTGATGCTCATGTTTATGCTCGCCCTCGTGCTTGTGCTCATGATGTTCATGATGTTCATGATGTTCATGATGTTCATGTTCATCACTCATAGCTATCTTTTCGATGCCTTCTTGTGTTTTTACAATGTGTAAATTTTTAAAAGATTTTGAAAAACGCTCTAGCCAAGTATCTTCAAACTCAATACCAATAGCAAAGTAAAGCTCGCTCTTTTCAAGCTCCTTCATCTGTTTTGGCTTTGGCTCATAAGTGTGCGGATCAGCACCTTTGCCAACCATTGTATTTACGCTTAGTGTATCACCAGCGATTTGCTCAACAAAAAATTTTGTAGGCAATATACTAGTCGTAACAACTGGCTTTGCAAAAAGTGACAAAGCGCAAACTGCTAAAAAAACAAAAATCTTTCTCACCATCTCTCCTTTGTTTGAAAAAATATTGCGGAAGTTTAGCAGATTGCAACTTGGTTGCAACTTAAAGAACAAAAGCCTAAATATAGTGCTTTTTAAATGAAATTTAAAACTTTTAGCGTTAATATACAAAAAATAAAAAGGGCAAGGATGAATGCAAGAAATTTCTTAGAAGAGCATAGTATCAAAGCAACTACTTTTCGCATAAAGCTCGTTGAAATTTTGCAAAATGCCAAAACTCCATTAAGTTATGATGAAATTTTAGAAAGCCTTAATGCAAATAAAACTACTTTTTATAGAAGCATAGAAATTTTTGAAAAAAAGGGCCTTGTCATAAAAACTGAAAATAATCATAAAAGCTACTACGAACTAGCAAATGAGGCAAAAGCGTACTTTATCTGCGATATCTGTCATAAAGTCACAAACATCGATATGCCACATCTAAACGTCGCTAAAAATATAAAAAGCGCCGTGATAAAAGGCGTTTGTGATGAGTGTGATCACGAGTAAAGAGCGATGATCTCAGTTGGAATGGCTTTTGGGCGATTTGTTTTTAGATCAACATAAACAAACTCGGTCTTGCCAGTTGCTATTAGTTCACCATCTTTTTTAAACTCAAAATATCTACACGAAATCGCCTTACCTTCAGCTTGTGTGTAAGTATGAATTTCTATCTCATCCATTAATTTTACGCTTTTTATATATTTGGCTTCATTTTTTCTAATGAGCCAGATCTCGCTTCTTTTATACTGCGCCTCAACTGTATCGCCAACTGCGGCAGAGTGTGCAAATGCGGCCTCTTGCATAAGAGTGAAATAATAGACATTATTCATGTGTCCGTGCATATCAATGGCTTGTGGAGGGATTATTACTTTGTAGATAAAATCTTTCATTTCTAGCCTTTTTTGCTAGAATTATAACCAAAAATAAGGAGCTAAAATGCAAAATTTATGGGATAAAAAGGCGTCAAATTATCAAAGGTTTGATGGCAAAGTAAGTGCTATTCAGCAACAAATTTTTGCTAAAGCCTTAGCTTGGGGAGTTGATTTTAGCGGTAAAGAAATTCTTGATATAGGCTGTGGTACCGGTGTTTGGACGATATTTTTGTCAAAAACTACAAAAAATATAACTGGCATTGATAGCTCAAAAAATATGATAGAAATTTTAAATGAAGATGCTAAAAGATTTGGCGTGACAAATTTAACCAGCGAGGTTTGCTCTTGGAGAGAATTTAAGGCCGCAAAGCACTTTGATATTGCAATTTGTACGATGAGTCCAGCGATTGCTAGCGATGAAGATTTTGTTAAATTTTATAATATCGCAAATCAAAAACTCTACCTTGGCTGGGATAAGCCTAGAAGCTCTGATTTGATTGAGCCATTTTTTAAAAAATTTGGACGCACTCTCTCTCAAAAAAATGTTGTAAATAGGCTTGAAGCGTGGCTAAATGAGCAAGGAATTGCTTATAAGAGTGAAATTTTAAACGAGACAAGGATCGTTAGACGAAGCATGCAGGAAGCTACTGAGAATATCTGCTGGCACCTTGAGATAAACGGAGCTAAAAACTACGATGAAAAGGCGGTTTTAGCGATGTTAAAAGAGAGATTTGATGGCGAGTTTATAGATGAGAAAATAGAGTCGCAGATGAAGCTTTTTGTCTTTTAAGCTAGTTTTGATCTAGAGAAAAATTTTTTACCAAATTCACTAAAAATAACTCCAAAGATTATTAAGATTGCGCCAAAAATTTGTATGAGAGTTAGCTTTTCACCAGCGAAAAAATAGCCGATAAAGCCAGCAGAAACTGGCTCAAGACAGAAAAATAAAGCTGCTTTGCTAGCCGTTGTATATCTTTGAGCGATGGTTTGAACAAAGTAGCAAAAAATGGTGCCAATAAATGCAGTGATAAAAATTGCTATAAAAAATTCCCTATCGTAATTTGGCACCACACTACCTTCAATAAATGCAAAGACAAATGAGAGTAAAGAGACGGTGAGAAATACCACAAATACAAGCAAATAAAGCTCGCACTTTCTTACAAAGTGGCCATTTAAGCTCGTGTAAAGTGCGTAAAATATGGCACAAAGTAGGGCAAGTGCCTCGCCAGCTCCTAAAGCAAGAGTGGCTCCACTTAAAAGCCAAAGCCCAAAAATAGCAATAAATGCACCAAAAATAGCAAAAATGGTTATTTTATTTTTAAAAATGAGTGCTGTCATAAAAGGCACGATCACACACTCAAGCCCTGTAATAAAGGCAACACTTGAGCTAAAAGTAAGTTTTAGAGCGTAAGTTTGAGCAACAAACGAGCCAAAGAGAACTACGCCAAGGATAGTGCCATAAACTACACTTTTCTTATCAAAAATTTTAGAAAATTTAAATGCTATAAGCCCCATAAAGATAGCGGAAATAAAAAATCTACAAAAGAGCATAACAAAGACACTATTTGTTTTTAGTGCGTTTGCCATAGGTAAAAACGTAGTTCCCCAAACGATGGCAACTACGATGAGTGCGATGTCGGCTTTGTTTTGCGCGCTTAAATTTTTCATTTAAAGATCGAGTCTAGCACCTTTTTGCCGCTATCTAGGCTAAAGCCGCTTCTTAGCCCCTTTTCCTTCTCGCTCATCACGTTAAATAGCCCATCTAACGTCTTTCTTGTGATGTATGCATTTAGGTCCTCGCCGTCATCTGGTACATACTCGCTTGCACCTAAA
The DNA here is from genome assembly GCF_002913715.1 of Campylobacter concisus. Taxonomy (NCBI): domain Bacteria; kingdom Pseudomonadati; phylum Campylobacterota; class Epsilonproteobacteria; order Campylobacterales; family Campylobacteraceae; genus Campylobacter; species Campylobacter concisus. The sequence continues at coordinate 44,668 of NZ_PPCE01000005.1, forward strand.
TTTTTAGCTAGGCTCTTTACTGATTTTATCGTTTCATTATTTTTTGCTGAGCCGACGATGAAAGAATTTAGCCCATTATAGGCAGTCGCGAAGCTATTTTCGCTCATCATTTTTTCAATTATCGGAGTAAAAGCCGCCTTTAGCTTTTGGCTTGAGCTTTTCTCTAAATACTTCGTAACGCTGTCACTGCCGCCGTTAAAGAGCTTTTTGACATCTGCTTCGCTCATATTTTTTATGCTTTCGCTAAAAATTTCAGCAGCCTTTGGCACGGCCGTGGTCGCAGCGTTGTTTATCGACTTGCTAAGGTCCTGCGCCCACTTCTCACCACCTACTTTTTTGGCTAAATTTGACGCCATCTCAAGGCTTTTTGGAAGTGGAATTTTAGCTGTGGCATTGTTTATAAAGCCCTCTTTTGAAAGCTCGCTAACAGCGGCATTTAGTGCCTCGCTAACTAGGCTTTTATAGTCGCCACTTGATGCGCGAGTGGCTATTTTGACGCCTTTATTTATCATATCGTCCATGCTTGCGGCTTGTAAATTTAAAGCAAGCGCGCCACAAAGAACAACAAGAGATCTTTTCATCTTCTTTCCTTTTTAAAATTTAGAGCAAAATCATACAAAAAATATCTAAACACTTAAAATAAATTTAATCTTTTTGCACTAGAATTTACCCTTTTTTTAAAGGGAATTTATGCAGCTTTTACTTCTTAGCTTTGCTCTTAGTATGGATAGTGCGGCACTAAATATGGCAAATGGTGCAAGGTATAAAAATTTGGTTTTTAGTAAAATTTTATTTATAGCTTTTATGCTTGGCTTTTTTCAGTTTCTCATGCCGCTTCTTGGCTATTTCCTGGGTATTAGCTTTGCTAAATTTATAAGCTCTATCGATCACTTTATCGCATTTTTTATACTCTGTTTTCTTGGCTTTAAAATGCTAAAAGAGGCCTGTAGTAGCGAAGCGGGCGAGTCATTGGGCATGGATCTTAAGACCATTTTTATAGGCGCATTTGCCACGAGCATAGACGCTCTTGCCGTTGGTGTCACACTTAGCTTTGAAGAGATAAATATCTTTCAAAGCTCGCTCATCATCGGTGTAGTCTGCTTTGCATTAAGTTTGATTGCATTTTATATAGGTAAATTTATGGGTGAAATTTTAGAGAAAAAGGCGCTCTTTTTGGGAGGAGCGATATTAATTTTTCTAGGTTTTAAAATTTTAATAACGCATTTAATTGGAAGCGGCACAGTTCAATAAAAATTTAAAATAAAAATTAAAAATAATATTTAAGATTAACTATATTTTAAAGCTTATATGGATAAGATTTTGATTTTTAGAAGTGGTGACCCATACGAGACTCGAACTCGTGTTACCGCCGTGAAAGGGCGATGTCCTAACCGCTAGACGAATGGGCCACATGTCGGTTATGAAGTTGGGATTATATTTCTTTTATACTTAATTTTAGATTAATAAGGAAAAATTTTTGAAAAATTTTTTATTTACTTTGTTATCTGTTTTTATTTTTACAGGTTGTGTAGCTACCAAAACACCGCAAAATTCACAAGCTTTTCAAGTTACTTTATTTTCTCCGATGATCAAGATAAATGACGTTGGATTTTTCCATAAATATAAAAATGAGCTAAATTTGCAAATTTATAGTTCTGGCGTAAACACTGCAAACATAAACATAAGAGATAAAATTTGCATAAATAATGCTTGTTTTAACAAGACTGAGTTTAATGAGAAATTTTTTCTAGCTCCGCATTATGAGAGCCTTTTTGAAGAAATTTTGCAAAAAGAAAAGATTTATGAAGGCAAAGGCTTGATAAATACGGAGTGTGGTTTTAGCCAAGATCTAAGTTCATATTTTATAAAATACGAGGTTTGCGACAACTACGTCAAATTTATAGACAGCAAAAACAAAATAAGAGTGATAATAAAAGAGTTAAAATGAGATACATCGGAGCTCACGTAAGTGCGGCTGGAGGCGTGTTTAACGCTCCGTTAAATGCTGCAAAAATAGGAGCAAATGCCTTTGCGCTTTTTACAAAAAATCAACGCCAATGGAATGCAAAAGAGCTAAGTATCAGCGAAATAGAGCGGTTTAAAGAAAATCTAAAAATTTCTGGCATAAGCACAAAGCATGTTTTGCCACACAGTAGTTACTTGATAAATTTAGGCCATCCAGATGAGGAGGCAAGAGCAAAGTCGCTTGAAGCCTTTATAGATGAGATAGATCGCGCCAGTAAGCTTGGGCTAGAGCTTTTAAATTTTCATCCAGGCTCACATCTAAAACAAATAAGCGAAAAAGAGTGCTTAGATAATATCGCAAGCTGCATGAACGTGGCACTTAAACGCACAAGCGGTGTAAAGCTAGTCATCGAAAATACAGCTGCACAAGGCTCAAATTTAGGCTTTAGTTTTAAGCAGATTGCTTATTTAATAGAGCGAGTAGACGATGAGAGTAGGGTTGGTGTTTGCTTTGATACCTGTCACGCATTTGCTGCTGGATATGATCTAAGAAGCAAAGAGGCCTACGCCAAGACGATGGGGGAATTTGATGCGATCATTGGCTATAAATTTTTATCCGGCATGCATTTAAATGATGCAAAATTTGGACTTGGCTCGAAAAAAGATAGACACGAGAGTCTTGGCAAGGGCGAGCTTGGATTTAGTGCTTTTAAAAATATAATAAATGATGATAAAATAGGCGAAATTCCTTTAATATTAGAGACGATTGACGAGAGTATTTGGGAAGACGAGATAAAAATTTTAAGAAATTTCGAAAAGGAAAAACTATGAAAAAAGTGCTATTAAGCATTATTATGGCATCTACTTTGCTAAATGCTGGAGGTTATAAGATTCCTGAGCAAAGTGCTGATTCTTTAGGTCTTGCTGCTAGTAACGTAGCCTTTAGTTTTGGAGCTGACGCGGCATATTTTAACCCTGCAAATATGATGTTTTTAGATGGACGCCATCACATAGAAAGTACCCTTGGCTGGTTTCATATAAATAAGCTTAAGTTTAAAAGTGATAGTGGCAAAAGCTATAGATCAGAAAAATTTGACTCGCTAGCTGGTACATTTAGTTTTGTAACGCCAGAAATTTATGAAAACTGGAAATTTGGTTTAGCTCTTGCCGTTCCTGCTGCTGTTGGTGTATCATGGGAGGATCCAGCTACTGCATTTACCGCTAAAAGGTTTAAGCTGCAAGTTGTTGAGTTAAATCCAACCGTAGCTTACCGCATAAACGATAAACTTGCCGTTGCTCTTGGTGCTAGAGGTGTTTACACCAAAGGTAAGATAGCAAGTGACTTTGGACAGATAGGCTACAGAGAGATAAAAGGTGATGGTATGGGCTATGGCTATAATGTTGCACTTACTTATAGACCTATTGAGGATTTAAGCTTTGCCGTTACTTACCGCTCAAATGTAAATTTAGAACTTAAAGGCCATACAGATGCTGATTTTTATAACCTACCTATAAGCTACCATGGCAAAACAAAAGTTGAGATCCCACTTCCTGCTCAGCTTGTGCTTGCAACTGGATATAAATTTAGCGACTTTACTCTTTTACTAGCTTTTGAGAGGACGTATTGGTCTAAATTTAAAGGCTATGACTTTGAATACATGGATAAAGGTCCTGCTCACTCGAATCAAGCTTTTGCAAGATTCATGGATAATCCAGTCATTAAAAATGCAAAAGATACAAATACATATAGACTAGGTCTTGCCTACGACGTAAATGAAAAATTTAGGCTAATGGCTGGCTTTGCCTATGATGAAGACATTACAAGCAGTAAGCATACTGGATTAGAGCTTCCAAATACTACATCTAAGGTGTATTCTTTTGGAGTAAATTATAAATTTACACCAAATCTTGAAATGGCACTTGGATATGTTTATCAACACCGTGATAAGAAGCGTGCGACAGGTATTACCAACAGTATTGCTACAAAAATGTCAGGGGAATTTGATACTGGTACGATCCAAATCCTTGGTACGACTTTTAAATATACATTTTAGTTAGGGTCAAGAATGCGATACTCTTATAATAATTTTTATGAAATTTTAACCAAAGTAGCAAAGGAAAATCCAAATCAAGTAGTTCTTTTTGAAGAAAAAGAGAAGCTAAAATATCGCGAATTAAAGCAAAATGTCGATAAAGTGGCAGCTTATTTGCAACTTGCTGGAGTAAAATTTGGTGATAAAGTAGCTATGGCGGTTACAAACTCGAAAGAATTTATCATCTCATACCTTGCGATAACCGCAATAGGCGGTATCGCAGTGCCTATGAATACTTTTTTAAAAGCAAATGAGTTTGAATATATCATAAATGATTGCGGCGCAAAGGTGCTTTTTGCGTCTAGCTCGCTTGCAAAAGAGTTAATCGCATTAAATGAGCTTGAAATTTTAAGAAAGATAATCTGGATCGGAGCAATACCAAAGAAACTTCAAAGTGCCTCAAAGGATGAATATATAGACACTGACGAAGAGTATGGCGAGAGTGCATATCTCACTTCAACGCCTCAAATTTCAAAAGAGGATATGAGCAAGGGCTATGAAAATAATGGCCTTATTAAAAACATAAATTTTACAGAAACTCTAAATCACAAATATGCTCTTAGTATCACAAAGTATCCGGTAATAGATGATTTAATGCATATAATTTACACTTCAGGTACTACGGGTAAGCCAAAGGGTGCGATGATAAGCTATAAAAATATCTTTTCAAATTTAATTGGAGCTCATGATCGTTTCATAGTAAAAAAAAGTGATCGTTTCATAGTCTTTTTGCCGATGTTTCATAGTTTTACGCTAACTGCAATGGTGTTGCTTCCGATATTTGCGAGCGCTTCGATGGTTCTTGTAAAATCAGTATTTCCATTTTCAAATGTGTTAAAACAAACCTTGTTAAAGCGTGTAACTGTATTTTTAGGAATCCCAGCCATCTATACAGCTATCGGTAAGGCAAAAATTCCTTGGTATTTTAGATGGTTTAACCGCATTAGATTATTTGTAAGTGGTGCAGCTCCGCTTGCAAAGCAGACTATAGATGACTTTAGGGTGAAATTTCCACGTGCAACACTTGTCGAGGGATATGGCCTTAGCGAATGCTCGCCAGTCGTAGCTGCAAATTTATATGATAAACAAAAGCTGTTAAGTGTAGGGCCAGTGCTTGATGGCTATGAGGTAAAGATCGTAAATGATGAGATGATGGAGCTTCCAGTTGGCCAGATCGGTGAGATCATCATAAAGGGCGACTGCGTCATGCAAGGCTACTATGGTATGTCAAGCATCACTGATGAGACCATAATAAACGGCTGGTTAAAGACCGGAGATCTTGGCAAAGTCGATGAAGAGGGCTTTATCTATATCGTTGATCGTAAAAAAGACCTCATCATATCAAAGGGCATTAACATCTATCCACGTGAGATCGAAGAGGTTATTTACAAACTTGAAGCAGTTGAAGCAACAGCGGTAATTGGTGTAAAAGACGTACATGCCGATGAAGAGGTTGTGGCCTTTATTCAGGTAAAAGATGGCATGGATCTTGATGAAAAGACGGTAAGAGAGCATTTGAAGAAAAATTTAGCGAATTTCAAGATACCAAAGAGTATCTATTTTGCCGAAGAGTTGCCTAGAAATGCCACTGGTAAGGTGCTAAAACGTGTATTAAAAGAGCAAATAGAGCAGATGAAGGATAAATTTTAGTGAAATACTTGCTTGATTTTTTAAACCAAGACCTCAAAAAAAGCAAAATTTACGAGCTGATAAAGTGTGGTGACGAAGAGGGAGAAATTTTAAAATATCTAAGTAAAGCTTATGTGCAAGGAACAGCTAATATGAGTGTTTTTGAGCTACTTGGAGCAGTCTTTGGCACGCAAAATGATAAGCAGCTTTTGTATCTAAAATTTATAAAAAATTTGCTTGATAGCGGTTGGATTGTACAAAATTATAGTCTTTTTAAAATACCTGAGAGTACACAAAGGGCTTCAGCTCAAGGGCTTCTTTCGTTGCTTCATTCTGAAATTTCTCTATCAGCCACATTTTTAAAAATTCTTGAAGATGGCAACGCTGATATAAATTTACCAGAGCTTACGCCATATGAGGATCATTTGGAGTATTTAAAAGATCAGTTTTTAAAGGTGGAGCTTTACTCAAAGGCTGCCATTTTTGGCGATGGCTCAAGTGATGCAAAAAAGCGCATAAATGAACAAATTTCTGAACTTACAAAGCGAATCAACGAGCGCGTCAAACTAAGCAAGATTAGCCTAAAAATAGAGCAAATTTTTAAAGAAAACTCACTTGATGAAAAAGAGCAGATCATATTTTTAGCCCTTTTAAAAGAGGAGTACGCGGGCGATTTTGAAAACGGACGAGATCTAAACACGCTAGTTGGGCTAATAAGCAAAGACGAGCTTGAACGCATCAAAAATCGTACTCTTTTAGAGGATGGCTCAAGGCTCATAGAGGGCGCACTCATTGACTACGACGAGGTTTTAAACGCTTATGGCAACGTTAGCAAGAGCTTTTTTATAAATGAAGAAATTTTGCAAAGCATAATGCATCCAAAAAATGATAAAAATAGCAAGAAAATCAAGATCGAAAGCCTGGTAAAAGAGCAAGAAATTTTTGAGCTCATTGAGCCAGTAACGAGCCTAGAAGACGTCGTGCTAAACGAAAAGACAAAGCAGCTTTTAAGTACGATACTAAAGCAAGTCGATAAAAAAGTGCTTGCTAGACTTAGCAGCTGGGGCATAAAAACTAGAAAAAACATAGACGCTAAGATCATCTTTTACGGCGAGCCTGGCACTGGTAAGACGATGAGCGCCGTTGGGCTTGCAAAGAGTCTAAAGAAGCAAATTTTAAGCTTTGACTGCTCAAAAATTTTAAGCAAATATGTCGGCGAGAGCGAGCAAAATGTAAGGAAAATTTTTGACACTTACAAAGAAATTTGCAAAAAAAGTGGCAGCGAGCCGGTGCTCTTGCTAAACGAGGCCGATCAGTTTTTAAGCACGAGAGTGGAGAGCTCGAGCGGGGCTGAAAAGATGCATAATCAAATGCAAAATATCTTTTTAGAGCAGATCGAGCGCTTTGAGGGCGTGCTGATCGCTACGACAAATTTCTTACAAAGCCTTGACGTGGCGTTTTCTAGAAGGTTTGACTACAAGATCGAGTTTAAAAAGCCTGATTTTAACGGCAGGCTTGCCATTTGGCGTAAAATTTTGCCTGAAAATGCGAGCTTTGAAGATGGCTTTAGCGTAGAAAGACTGGCTGAGTTTAACCTAAGTGGCGCGCAGATCGTCCTTGCACTAAAAAATACCGCTTTAAAAGTCGCTATAAAAGATGATGGGATTTTTACCTTTGAGGACTTTAAAACGACGATAGAGCGCGAGCTAAACTCAAGTTTTGGCGAAGATAAAAAGATGGGATTTGGCTCTTAAGCCTTTCTCTCTTGATTTTATTGTTTGTATAAATTTAAATAAATATAAATAAGCAAGAGCCACTGACATTGGCGAGGAATCTGCTTTTATCTAATTAGAATTTATGCGTTTGCCGCCGCCAAAGTCAGGGAAAGTGTAAGCTAAACTCAAGCTTTGATGAGAAAAAATAGGTTTTGGCTATTAAGCTTTTCCAAAATTTACATCTTATATGGCATATACTTTTTGCTGCTAGGCGAAGTTTAAAGTACCAGAGATTATGATCTAAATATAAAATTTTGCTTTCATAGTTAAATTTACGCTATGATTGCTACCAAAATTTACAGCAAGCCAGATATCAGTATATAGCTACTTAGTATAAATTTAGCTTGTTCGCTTGTCTCAAATTTACTACCGCAGTTTTTGTAAATGAGTAAGTTTTTGTAAAATCCAAATTTTGGAATTTGCCTACTTTGTGATCGCTGTTTGGAATGCGTATTTGCACGTTTGGTGCTTTAAAAAAGTTTTACTAGAACCTTATAATTTTGTGCAATACAAAAATAGCCGTCTCACGAAGTCTAAAATAAAAAGCCTCATAAATTTCAAAATCTCTTTCATGATATTTGTAGCAGCACCATTTGAAATCAAAAAAGAGATGAGAAAATAGAAATTTATAGGTCTTTGAGTGCGATTTTTACATCCGAAGTAAAGAAGTAATGCGTGATCACTTTGGCAATTAGTATAAAAATTTTTATTATATTTTTAGTAGCTAAATTTTATAAAAAGGCTTATAAATTTTAGAAATTTACTGATTGATCTTATCAAGTAGCACTTCGACCTCTTCGAGCGCAAAGGTCTCTTCTGAACTTTGTTTTAAGAAGTTCTCCATAAATTCTTTCTTCGAGATCGCAAGGTCAAGCTCCTTGTCGCTGCCCTTTTGATATGCACCGATACGAAGTAGGACCTCGTTTTCTTTTAAAAGCGAGTAAAGGCGCTTAAATTTCATTGCATTTAGCTTATGCTCTTTACTGATCACATCGCCCATGACACGCGAGGCCGAATTTTGGATATTGATAGGTGGGTAGATGCCAAAGTCCGTTAGCTCGCGGCTTAGCACGATGTGACCGTCTAGGATAGAGCGGCTTTGATCAGCTATCGGATCGCTCATATCATCGCCCTCAACTAGCACTGTAAAAAACGCCGTGATACTGCCCTTGCCCTCCTCTTTACCAGCGCGCTCCATTAGCTGAGGTAAAAGTGTGAGTGAGCTTGGCGGATAGCCCTTTGAGGTCGGTGGCTCGCCAAGTGCAAGGCCGATCTCACGCTGCGCCATCGCAAAACGCGTGACGCTATCCATGATGAAAAGCACGTCGTTACCCTGCTGTTTGAAGTATTCAGCCACGCTCATCGCACAAAAGGCACCATATTTTCGCATGAGTGAGCTATCATCGCTGGTTGCTACGATGATAACCGTGCCCTCCAGATCGCCACCTAGGTTTTTTTCTATAAATTCAGGCACCTCACGGCCACGCTCGCCTATTAGCGCGACTACTTTTATCGGTGCTAGCGTGTTTTTTACGATCATGCCCATGAGGGTTGATTTGCCGACACCTGAACCTGCAAAAATTCCCAGTTTTTGCCCTTTACCACAAGTAAGCAGCCCATCTATCGTCTTTATACCAACGCTAAAAGGCTCGTTTATAAGCCCTCTTTTCATCGCATCTATCGGCGCTCTCATGATCGGCATGTACTCGGTCGTCTCGATCGCCCCTTTGCCATCAATGGGCTTCATAAATGGATCTACCACGCGGCCTAGTAAATTTAGCCCTACAGGTATGCTCATACCTTGATCGCTCTCATAGACGAAGTCGCCTATCCTAAAGCCCTCAACAAAGCCAAATGGGCTGATATAAGCGCCATCTGTCTTTATTTGCGTGACCATGCCAAGACCATTTTTGCTCTTATCTTTTGCAACTATACGCACGATGTCGCCGATGCTTGGACGAAGTCCGGTGATCTCTATAGTTGTAGCTGTGATTTTGGTTATGATGCCAAAGGTGTTTGAGAGTTTTACACCCTCTTTAAGCTTTAAATTTATATGCTCTAAGCTCAAAAATGCGTTTCCCTAGGAGAATTTATAAGCGAGAAAAACTCCCGCCTTGTGTCCGCGTTTTTGATAAAGCAGCCTCTAAGAGCTGAGGTCGTAGTGGTTGAGTTTATCTTTTGCACACCTCTCATCTCAACACACATATGTCTAGCCTCGACGACGACACCAACGCCTTTTGGAGCGATTACGTCCTCAAGCGCCTTTGCGATCTGCTCAGTCATTTGCTCTTGAATTTGCAAGCGTCTTGCGTAGATATTTACCATGCGTGGAATTTTACTAAGGCCAACGACCTTGCCATTTGGGATGTACGCCACATGCACACGGCCGATAATAGGCAACAAATGGTGCTCGCAAAGACTGTAAAATTCGATGTTTCGCATCAGAACCATTTCGTTATTTGAGCTAGTAAAAAGTGCGTCACCAAGAGCCTCTTTTGGATCTTCATCATATCCGCTAGTTAGAAATTTAAATGCTTTAAAGACACGCTCAGGCGTCTTTATAAGGCCTTCTCTGTTTGGATCTTCGCCTATAATCATTAGCATGTTTTTAACCGAATTTTCAAAACTCTCTTGCATAAATTTTCTCCATAATTTTATTGCTAGATTCTACGTTAAAACGCCTTTTATATCTATAAAAATTTACAAATTTACAATGAAATAAGGAAAATTCTGCTATATTTTGGGCTAAAAATTTGTATTCATAAAGGAATTAGATGGAAATCAAAACAAAAGCTCTAGATAGCGTAAATACCTTAGCAAGCACGACTATAAGTGCGGATGCTATAAAATCTAGCGTAGAGAAACTAGCAAAAAAAGCAGCAAAAACTATGAAAGTAGATGGCTTTAGACAAGGCCATGTACCAGTTGCTATTGTGCTAAAACGCTACGAGAAAGAGCTAACAAACGATGCTGAGCAAGATGTCTTAAGAGATGTTGTTGATGAGGCTATAAAACAAGCAGGCAAGAAAAATGACGATCTTATCGGCGAGCCTATCGTTTCAAAATTTGACAGAAAAGATGGCAAGATCGATGTTGAGCTAACAGTTTCATTTAAACCAAGCGTCGATGTGAGCGGCTATGAGAGCTTGATACCTGAGTTTTCAAACCCACGTGTTTTGAAAAAAGATATCGATGAGAAGAAAACTGAACTTTTAAAAATGATAGCTCCACTTGAGAAAATTGATGGTAAAAGAGGCCTAAAAGTTGGCGACTTTGCTAAATTTGACTTTGAAGGCTTTGTTGACGGCGTTGCATTTGATGGTGGCAAGGCTGAAAACTATGTGCTTGAGATCGGTTCAAATCAATTTATCCCAGGCTTTGAAGATGGTATGGTAGGCATAAAAGCTGGTGGCGAAAAAGATATCGAGGTTAAATTCCCAGAAAACTACGGAGCTGCACATTTAGCCGGCAAAGACGCTGTTTTTAAAGTCAAACTTCATGAAATTCAAGAGAGAAAGATCCCTGAAAAACTAGATGAAGAGATTTTAAAAACTCTACTTCCAAATGAAGAAAAACCAACTGAAGAGCTACTTGATGAGCGTATAAAAGAGCAAATCCGCCAAGAGAAAATTTATAAACTTATAAATGATGAGCTTAAGCCAAAATTTGCTGAAGCTGCGGTCGAGAAATTTAAATTTGACGTGCCAAAAAATATTGTCGAGCAAGAGATTGATATGCAGTTTAGAAACGCATGGAGCTCATTTACTCCAGATGATATGAAAAAATTTAGAGAGGACAAAGATGCTCTTTCTAAAAAACGTGACGAGTTTAGAAAAGACGCTGAAAATAGCGTTCGTTTAACTTTCATCATCGATGAACTAGCTCGTGTAAGAGGCGTAAAAGTAAGCGATCAAGAGGTTGTTCAAGCGATCTATTTTGAGGCGTATAGAAGCGGTCAAGATCCAAAAGCACACCTTGAGATGTACCGCAACCAAGGCATGCTTCCAGCTATAAAGATGTCGATGATCGAAGAGAAGCTATTTGGTGAGCTCTTTAACAAAGAAAAAGACGAGAAAAAAGTAAGTAAAAAAGAGAAGGCCGAGTAATGAGCTATTACGTTCCTGTCGTAGTTGAAAGAACTAGTAGAGGTGAGCGAAGCTATGATATATACTCCCGTCTTTTAAAAGATAGGATCGTTATGCTAAGTGGCGAGATAGAGGACGGCATGGCTGCTTCTATCGTCGCTCAGCTGCTATTTTTAGAGGCTGAGGATCCAGATAAAGATATCTATCTTTACATAAACTCACCAGGCGGCGTGATAACAAGTGGCTTTAGTATCTATGACACGATGAACTACATAAAGCCAGACGTTTGCACTATCTGCATCGGTCAGGCCGCTAGTATGGGCGCATTTTTACTAAGCTGTGGCGCACCTGGCAAGAGATATGCACTGCCAAATTCTCGTATCATGATACACCAACCACTTGGCGGTGCTAGAGGACAAGCGACTGATATCGAGATACAAGCTCGCGAAATTTTACGTTTGAAAGAAATTTTAAATGGAATTTTGGCAAAAAATACAGGTCAAAAACTAAGCAAGATCGTAAAAGATACTGAGCGTGACTTCTTTATGAGCTCGGCTGAAGCTAAAGAGTATGGACTTGTCGATAAAATTTTGGAGAAAAGTTTTAAATAAGGCCCAAAGTGATAAAGATAGATAATGCACCAGACCCTAAGAAAAAAGCGGTTGAGGTAAAACATATTCTAGAAAAAGAAAAGGTAGATATCTACAGATTTTCAGAAAATGTTTTGCATGAATTAAGCGACGATAATGTTCCATCTACGCCAAACAATTACTCTATTTATTTTGAGAAAATGCTTGATGGACAGCCTGATGAATTTAGAAAAGAGATCGGTGATATTATAGTCGCAAATTCTGAAATCTCAGTGCCTACAAATGGTAATATCTCTATTGAAAAAGAGATAAAGCAAGGATTTATCCAGATAAAAAGCATGCTTCAAGCCGTGGTGCTAATCTATAAAAATTTAGGCATCATGAGAGGCCTAGTGCAAAAGCGCATGGATGCACTCAAAAACAATACAAATATCCTAGCTCTTCAAAATGTTTTAAGTGCGTTTAATCATGACCTAATAAAATTAAACAGCCTTATGGATAAGCATCTTGATGTCATTAAAGTAAGCTATGACGAAGTAGCTAAAATGCTTAAATCTATTGAAGAGCAGTCGATTTATGATACGACATATGACGTCTATAATAAAAAATTTCTAGTAGCCACAGTGCAAAGTGAAGTAGAAGCCGTTAAAAGATATGGTTATAACGCATCGTTTTTACTAGTAAGAGCAAAAGATAGATTTACAAATCGTGTTAAAAATTTAAAAGAGCGAAACAATATGTATAAAGCTATATCACAGCTTCTTTTAAGAACTTCTAGAAGAAGCGATATAGTAGCTCATTATGGTGATGGCTGTTTTGCTATGGTTATGAAATATACTGATGAAAATGGTACAAAACAAGCCGGTAGCAGAATTTTAAATATGCTTTCATCTATACCTTGGAAGATAGATGGTGAAGAGTGCAAGCTTGATATCCAAGTGGTTTCAAGCATGATAACAAAAACAAGAAGTGCTGAAGAACTAATCTCTTACTCGTTAGATCAACTAATACTAACACAAGATGATGAGCAGCCTATATTTTTGGGTGAATAAGTAGGAGTTTGAGCTTGATCTTAGAGGTTTTATCTTATCCAAATAAAAAACTTTATGAAGTCTCAAAAGATGTTAAAAATTTTGATGAGGAACTTCACAAACTACTTGATGATATGTATGATACGATGATTGCAAAAGAGGGCATAGGCCTTGCTGCTATTCAGATAGGTGTCGCAAAAAGAATTTTTATTATAAATTTAGCCAATGATGAAGGCGTACAAGATAAAGAAAATTTAATCGAAATCATAAACCCAAAATTTGAACTACGTGAGGGTGAGTGTGTCTATCAAGAGGGCTGCCTTAGTGTGCCTGGGTATTATGAAGATGTAAAAAGAAATGAAGTTGTGGCTATCAAATATCAAGATCGCTTTGGCAAAGAGCAAAGCTTAAAGGCTGATGGGCTTTTAGCTATCGCTATCCAGCATGAAAATGATCATTTAGATGGACATCTTTTTATAGAAAAAATCGGATTTAATAAACGCAAAAAATTTGACAAGGAATACAAAAAGCAAAAAAAAGAAAAAGCTTCATGAAGTCTTTAAGATGTGCTACTTACGGCGATGGGCTAAAGATAATTGACGTTGAGTCTATCTTCTCTCGTGGGCTACCTGGTTTTAGCATCGTTGGGCTTGCAAGCACAAGTATCAAAGAGAGCACAGAACGCGTAAAAGCAGCACTTCTAGCACTTGATTTTTCCTTCCCAGCACAAAAGATAACCATAAATTTATCCCCTTCAGATCTACCAAAGAGCGGCTCACATTTTGACCTAGCTATCGCTCTTCTCATAGCTCTTCAAAAGGCAAAAAGCTTAGAGAAAATTTTTGTATTTGGCGAGCTTGGACTTGATGGAAGTGTAAAAAGTACGGCGAATTTATTCTCAATCCTTCTTTTTTTAAGCACACAGGTAAAAAACGTAAAAGTCTTAGTACCAAAAGAGATAGCACAAAAAGCTTCAATGATCCCAAATTTAGAGATTTATGCGGTTAGTACTCTAGAGGAAGCGATTAGATTTTTTAATGACGCAGAATTTGCAAAAAGTATACGTTTTAACGCTACGCATGAGCTATTTTCAAACGTGATAGAAATTTCTGGCAAAAGATATGTTCCAAATTTAAACTTCGAGCTTGATTTTAAGGACGTTTTGGGTCAGGATCGCGCCAAAAGAGCCTGCATTATTGCAGCTGTTGGCATGCACAATATTTTATTTGAAGGCAGCCCAGGTAGTGGCAAGAGCATGTGTGCAAAACGCCTAGTTTATATCATGGCGCCACAAAGCTTAGAAGAGGTGCTAAAGTCTGCCGCCTACCGCTCTTTAAATCTTCAAGATAGCGAATTTACAAGTATTAGAGCTTTTCGCTCGCCCCATCACACCTCGACTAAAAGCTCGATCTTTGGAGGAGGCTCAAACGTCGCAAAGATCGGTGAGATCGCACTTGCAAATGGCGGAGTACTTTTTTTTGACGAGTTTCCTCACTTTCCAAAACAGGTGATAGAAAGCCTTAGAGAGCCACTTGAGGACAATCAAATCCACATCGCAAGGGTAAATTCAAAAGTGACTTATGAGACGAAATTTATCTTCGTAGCAGCTCAAAATCCATGCCCTTGCGGGAATTTATTCTCTCGCAACCTAAATTGCAAATGCAGCGAAAATGAGATAAAAAACTATAAATCAAGAATTTCAGCTCCTGTACTTGACCGCATTGATTTAAAAGTTGCTATGGACGAGAGCTCGCCAGGTGACAAGGCGAGTTTGAGCTCACAGCAGATGAGCGATATGGTTTTAAAGGCGTTTATGTTTCAAAAAAAGCGCGATCAAGATGAGCTAAACGGCAAGCTAAATGATGCACAAGTAGAAAAATTTTGTCTACTGGATAATGAAGCAAGAGAAATTTTACAAAAGGCAGCCTCGAGGTACAATCTTTCTCAAAGAGGCATAAAAAGGACACTTAGAGTGGCTAGAAGTATCGCTGACCTTGATGAGAGTGAGCAAATTTTAAAGCCCCACATCTTAGAGGCGCTTAGTTTTAGGGCATAAAGATGAAAAATTTATATTTAGATACAAGAATTTTAGACGAGCGAGCGAGCAAGAAATTTGGCCTTAGTGAAGAGCTTTTAATGGAAAATGCAGCCGCAGCCATAGCAAATTTCATCCGTAAGAAATTTAAAAAAGGCGAGAGGGTGCTTGGCATTTGCGGTGGTGGGAATAACGGTGCTGACGTGCTTTGTGCTTTAAGGATGTTAGAGGGCGAGTTTGAATGCGAATTTATCTTAGCTAGTCAGAATTTAAAGCCACTAGCCATTAAGCAGCTTGAGCGTGCAAAACTAGCTAACGTGCACGAAAGCCACGATATAGACATTAGTTTAAAAGAAACGAACTGTGTCATAGACGGGCTTTTTGGCTCAGGGCTAAATAGAAATTTAGACGAAAAGCACATAGAATTAATCTCAAAAATAAACGCTAGCCCCGCTTACATCATCGCTTGTGACGTGCCAAGTGGGCTAAGTAGCGAGGGCAAGGTGCTTGGCGCTTGCGTAAAAGCAGACGCCACTATCACGATGGGAGCTAGAAAGCTAGCTCTTTATAGTGACGTGGCAAAGGACTACGTTGGCAAGATAAAGGTTGCCACACTTGGCATAAGCGCTCAAAACTACGAGTGCGAGAGCGACTATCATCTGCTTGAAAAATGCGATCTCATGCTTCCAAATAGAAAAAATCAGTGCGTAAATAAGGGCGACTTTGGCCACGCATTTATCATCTCTGGAGAGCACATAGGAGCTAGCAAGCTTTGTGCAAAGGCGGCATTTGCCTTTGGGGCTGGGCTAGTTAGCGTGATAGGCGAGCAGAGTTTAAATTTACCAACGCATATCATGCAAGCTAGTAAGATAAGCGAAAAAATGAACGCTGGAGCCCTTGGTATGGGGCTTGGCAAAAAGGGCATAGAAGAGCTTGATACGCAAATTTTAAAGAGCAAAAAGCTAGTGCTTGACGCTGATATCTTTTACAGCGCAAAAGTGCTTGATCTACTAAATGAAAACTGTGTTTTAACGCCCCATCCAAAGGAATTTTGCTCACTTTTAAAGCTTTGTAATATAGCAGATATCGACGTAAAAACATTACAAGAAAATAGATACGCTTATGCGAAGGCTTGGAGTGAGAAATTTAATGCCGTTCTTGTGCTAAAAGGGGCAAACACCATAATCGCCAAAGATGGACAAATTTACGTCATGCCTTATGGTAAAAGCGCGCTTGCAAAAGGCGGCAGCGGCGACGTGCTAAGCGGTCTTGTGCTAGCACTTTTGGCTCAAGGCTATGAGCCGCTAGATGCTGCCATCTCAGCCACTTTAGCTCATGCGCTTAGTCTTAGAAATTTTGACAAAAACAGCTACGCGCTGGAGCCAACAGACATCATCAAAGGAGTAAAATGCTTACGAAAAAGATAGCCGTGCTTTTTAGCGGCAGTGGCTCAAATTTAGAAGCGATACTTAAAAAAGTTCATAATCAAATTTTTAATGGCGTAAAGATAGAAGTTTGCCTTTGTATCTGCAACAAGCCTGGTGCATTTGGCATCGAGCGAGCTAAGAAATTTGGGCTTGATACGACGATAATAGAGAGTGCTAAATTTGCAAACAGAGAAGAATTTGATGCTGCAGTTGTGGAGCAAATTTTAAAAAGCGGCGCTGAACTAACGGTGCTTGCTGGATTTATGAGGATATTAACTCCTGTTTTTATATCAAAGATAAAAGCCATAAATTTACATCCTTCCATATTGCCACTTTTTAAAGGCGCTCATGCGATAAAAGAGAGCTTTGAGAGTGACATGATGCTTGGCGGTGTGAGCGTGCACTACGTGAGCGAGGAGCTTGACGGAGGTAAACTCATCGCACAAAGGGCGTTTGAAAGAGAAGATAGTATGAGTTTGGAGGATTGGGAGAGCAAAATCCATGCGATAGAGCATGAAATTTTGCCTGATAGCATAATAAAAATTTTAACAAAGGAAGCAAATGTTTGAATGGTTTAGTTCGCCAGAAGCGTGGATATCACTACTTACGTTAACTGGCTTAGAGATAGTTTTAGGCATAGATAACATTATATTTATCGCTATTTTAGTAGGTAAACTACCTCCGCAGCAGCGTGGCAGTGGTAGGATTGTCGGCTTAGGGCTAGCTATGGTGACTAGAATTTTACTTTTACTTTCATTGTTTTGGATCATGAAGCTTACGAAGCCACTCTTTACTATCGCGGAATTTAGCATAAGCGGCCGAGATTTGGTGCTTATACTGGGCGGTCTATTTTTACTTGTAAAATCAACCCTTGAAATACATTCTAGTGTTTCTGGCGAAAGCGAAGAGCATAAAAATAGCAAAAAATCACATGCAAATTTCTTGGTTATCGTAAGCGAGATAGCTGTTTTGGATATTGTTTTTTCTCTTGATAGTGTTATCACGGCTGTTGGAATGGCTGAGCATATAGAGATAATGATCATAGCTGTTATTTTAGCAGTTGGTGTAATGATGATAGCGTCAAAAGGTATTTCTAATTTTGTAGATAATAACCCAACTATAAAAATTTTAGCACTTGCATTTTTAGTGCTTGTAGGCATGACGCTTGTTGCTGAAGGATTAGGATTTCATATTCCAAAGGGATATATATATTTTGCGATGGCATTTTCATTGGCAGTGGAAAGTATAAATATCTATGCTAAAAAGAAAATGTTAGCTAAATAATATTTTTACGCCGATGAAAAGCTAATGATATGATGGATAAAATGTTAATCAAAAAATTTTAGCCCGAAAAGATAAATATGTTTAAATTTGAAGGTAAAATTTTGATAAGCATAAAATGCATAATAGATAATAGGTCGATATTTATTCTGTTGTAATGTCATTGTAAAATATTCGTGTTAAGCTACTTAAAATCCGTGAAATAAAGGTCATAATTTATGGTTAGGCAATAAGATAGAGAAGTATAAAAAGCTGACTTTTGTAAAAAATTATGTATTTTGTGAAGTATTAATTAATATTTTTGATTGAATTATTTTTTATATATAATTTCTATTAATTTAAGTGTTTTTTAATTGACTTTATAAAAAAAACAAGTTAAAATACGATTTTTTAATGAGGTAGTGGCATAAACTTACAAACACGACTCAGGCGGGGTGTAGCGCAGTCTGGTTAGCGCATCTGGTTTGGGACCAGAGGGCCGAAGGTTCGAATCCTTTCACCCCGACCATGTTAAATGGTGAGTGTAGCTCAGTCGGTTAGAGCATCAGATTGTGGTCCTGAGGGTCGTGGGTTCGATTCCCATCACTCACCCCATTTTGGGCGCTCGTAGCTCAATTGGATAGAGCGACAGACTTCGGATCTGTAGGTTATGGGTTCGACTCCTATCGGGCGCGCCACTTAAAATACTTTATGCGCTCATAGCTCAGCTGGATAGAGCAACGGCCTTCTAAGCCGTAGGCCTCAGGTTCGAATCCTGATGGGCGTACCACTTTATTATTGTTGTGCGGATGTGGTGAAATTGGCAGACACGCCAGACTTAGGATCTGGTGCCCCACGGCGTGAAGGTTCAAGTCCTTTCATCCGCACCATTCTTTTTTATAATTTGAGATAAACTTATATTATTAAAAATTAAAGTTAGCCTTTATTGTAAAGTACTGGATACTTTTTCTTGTTTCTTGACATGTGATAATGTTTTTTTGTATAATCTCAATTCTTTTTTAAGCAAATGTCTTGCTAGCTCAGTCGGTAGAGCATCTCACTTTTAATGAGGGGGCCGTTGGTTCGAATCCAACGCAGGA